>NZ_JAEFCE010000054.1:0-34303 GCF_016406055.1 Vibrio sp. IB15 | reverse complement strand
CGATTAACTGAATACTTGTAACCAAGAGCAGTTACACAGAATTATTTACAGGGTCATAGTTTTTGGAGTGATAGCACTGTTTTTTGGTGTAAACACACTCAAAGGGCTTCTCAAACTATACCATATTAGGCGAAAGAAAAAATTAAGTCACCTGGTTTGTAGTTTATAACTTTTCAAACCAGGTGACTTTCTTTATTTAACACTAATTTCCAACTTGATTATGTGGCCATAGTAATGAGTAACTCTTACTGGAATGCCATTTTTTATTGGCCCTCCAATCTGTTTAGTTTTATTGAAAAAACTAGAAAGCTCATTATGAGAATACTTGAATGTGTAACCGTTGATGTCAAAGGACTCTTGACCGCCATCCTTGGTGATATACTTTACATTAGTGACTATGCCAGAAGTGACAAATACGTTACCCAAACGATACTTATCCATAATACTATCATACTCAACAATAACGAAATAATAAGTAATCATTGATAGTAAACCGGTAAAGCAGCCCATGAAAATTGAGAAAACCTTCCCTCTCCTTTTCATCCTATCTTCAATAAATAAATCCTTAGATTTAAAAAAAATAAATATTGATGATAAAAATAACGAGAACATCAGAGATAAGTAAATCAACTGGCCTTTGTTGATTCCGTTAGATTCGTAATATAAAGCATATTCCATATTGAATTTTATCTTTTTAGTTGCTACGTAACCTAGTTTTACTATGAATAGCTTGGGCAAAACCATAACTATCTGGCCATAGCATCGGATTGATATCTATAAGTAAATGGCACTTACCTTTATTTCTAGGATGATTTTCGGTACGATGGTCACACCAAGATTCACGAGCCAAAACGTCTAAATATATTACTTTATCATTTGTATTGAAAATATCCATATAATCTGGATCAGTTTTCATCCAATTGATCCATCCAGAGGAAATTGTTTTATAACGACATGCCGGTGCAGTGAAAGGCCCCCGGAAGGCTGTGCTATAGAATGTACTCGGCACCTCTATTACTTTGTTGCCCCAACTGGGAATTTGTAAGCGCAAACCGCGTAAAAGCTCCCACGGGACATCAAGACCACAAGTTTCTTCTTCAGGGTCTGAGAAACGAGCAATCATTTTTTCAAATTCCTCACGAGAGTTGAATTGTTTGATAATTTTACTAGATGTAATGGACATATCAGCACCAGGAAGACCAATAAAACCCGCTGTGATGCCAACTCCCCACACATCGCTGTTTAAGCTCTGAACATAAACGCCTTCAATTCCTGCAAGAACAAATGGACCACCACTGATGACAGCAGCTGGCCCTTCTGCGATTGCACGAACATCAGTCGTGTTATAAAGAATTAACGACATTGTTAATTCGCCATCAGGAACAGTATTAGCTCCTCCTTCGCCCGCAATTACTACATCCTCAAGATTACTCGTTATTGTTGTCCCTAAAGAACCATTACCACCTTGCGCTCCAAACCCTATTTGAATTGCCCCAATTTTGCTAGGTTCAACCCAGCCTGTTGGATGAGGGCAATAAGGCTTACAATGTGTGTCAGACCTAAAGGCAGAGACTTGAGCTTGCTTTGATTCGTCTATATCAAACATTCTGTTTGTAACTAGCGCAGTTAAGTATGGTCTATCTGCTGATACTAGTTTGATTGGAACTAACACTTCAAGGTTGTAAAACTCGCCATCATAATGAGTAGCGTATTGAGTCTTATTAATCACTTCTAAGTCATTATTAACACCATCTAACGCATATAAACCAGTGCTTTCTGAGAAATAGAACTCAAGTGATAAGTTTGACAATGGCGTATCAATATATTTATCACAGGTTGAATTACCATTATTACCAGTTTTGTTGTAATTTTGACAAGCTTTATTTGTTGGTTTGTTTTGGCCATCTAGAAAGGATAACCCAAAAGCAACTTTATCAACAGAGAATTTTTTGTCATATCCTCGGTCCTGATATCCTATCAATAGGTAATCCGAACCATTATTTCTAAATATTGTGTACTTTACTTGACTTCCTAGTTTTTCATAACTGACTTTATTGTGTTTTAGGTTTGCAGGCCAGTCGTTAATATTTCCGTCTGATAATTTTTCTATAGATTTTAAATCTACTTTTAATGGTTCCCAATTATTATTGGAAAGGTTTTTTGCGTTTGTTAAAGAAGATGCAAAAAACAATAGTATAAAAGCTAATAAGTTATTGGGTTTAAATTTCACTGACATTTGCCTTTTTTATAAAAAATCGATGCTAACATTTATAAATTAATATTCTGAAACCGATTTGCAAAATTGAGATATTAATCTAAGTTGTTGATTTCGAAGGATAAATAATCAATGTGAATGTTGACAATTTATATGAACCGTGTTTAGTACTCATTTCGTTGAATAAAAATAAAATCGCACCCTATGTGCTTTCACGGCTAGTGTAAGTAAAGCGATAGCTCTTTTGGCGATCTCTTCCTTACTCCTTACTAAAGCCTCGTGCTCACACCGATATGTGGAAGGCTTTTATTAATTGGGACGTTGTATTTGCTCAGAACTTGCTCAGAACTAAATTTTCTCTTTGCAGATGAGATGGATATTTTAGTTTCCATCTGTTCTATTCTTTCATTTACATCAGAGGCATTTACACCCATTACACTACCAAGCGCGAGCACCAGTAGTAACTTTTTCATAGGAGGTTTTGAATTCTCTTCACTAATATTTGATAACAGGCTGGCTCGTTTGAATGCTCAAAACACAACCTTAGATAGATAATATTTATATCTGGTTGCGGGAACTGTATGTCTAGTTCCTTCTTGAGACAATATTTATGAAAATTATGCCCTATAAGCAGTGACCTACAACTATAAGTCGAGTGAAAAAGTGATGGTGGTGGGGTCGATTTTTATAGTCATAGACAGGGAATCGCTAGCAACTAAAGCCGAGAAGGGTGGGGAGCTTTTTTGGGGGCCACACAGGCTAGAGCAACCTGTGTAGCTACTTCGCTACCTGAGCTTATCAACAATGAAGTCGATGAATAGGCGCGTACACTTGGGAAGATTTTCTCTGGATGAGAGAAAATCCAAATGGGTTTAGCACCAGGCCAAGCTGACTCTAATATTGTGATTGTTTTCACAAAACTAAAACTATTATCAAGTCAAATGTCAGTTGGGATAAGGAATTTGTTATGAAAATTCAAGGCGAAGTAATTAAAGAGCAAGGTGTATCATTTGAAATTGTTATTAAAAAAACAGATAGTTGACTCTCCATCGGAAAGTGATAAATCGATTCAATCGTTCTCTAGGTTCTTTCTAAGAATGCCTATCGTATTAATGGGGCAAAGTCCTACAGGCCAAGCTAAATATAGAGGCCGTCAAGATCTGGTTAACTTTTTATCTGTCTTGCATATATCTCAAATACCATGGAAAGAGTATACATTTAGTTAGAAAAACAGAATGAATTCATTAAAGTGCAAAAATGATGGCAAGCTCTGCCAAAGTGGGAGTTGGGCTATTAGATTTGGTTGATGGGAGGCAAGAGCAAACGGACTTGTTTAACCCAACCCCAAACAATACGCCGTTAATGTCGGTGTTTGATGGTCTGAATCGACGTTTTGGCCAGAATACGGTATTCCTTGGCGCTCAAGGCATTGGGCAAAAGTGGCAAATGCGGCGTCAGCTTCTAACACCGCAGTACACGACATCTTGGACAGATTTGCCTCAGGTTAAATGCTAACTCTTTGCCTAAAAATAGTTCATCGCGGGACAACCCCCGTTGTCCCCAAAAAACGCTCCAACCTATTATGGCGCTAAGTATCAACTCTGATTAATTTTTTCCGCGACAAATTGAACGATTTCATCGTACATCTCAGCGGGTAACCGACTCAGTTCAATCTTCAAACCACGCTTATCGCTGCTACGAGAAACCTTCGCGTACTGGTTTTTGTTCTCAAAGTTCGCAATAGCTTCGGTCTTCCAAGAAATCTTAGCTTCCTTCTTCGCGAGCTTCGCTTCTATCGCTGCGAGCACGATCTTCTGTTTGTCTTCGACGTTCTCTGCATCATCAAGATTAAATTTAAGTGAGTTGATAAAGCGCGAAACAGCGGTATTCTCTTTTACTAATTGCTTTTCAGCTTTCGCAAGCTTGGCATAGTAGCCATTCGGAATACCTTCACAATCAGGGAAGACCTCGATCATGCGTTGGTCGATGGCCGCCGCTGCAAGGCGCTTGCGACATGTTTCGCGACCAATGTTGAGGTGTGCGGCAAGCTCATCAATCTTAGTAAAACCTTGCTCTTGTATAATGCTTGAGTAATCTGCTCCCAACTCGCGGTAAGACAGGCGTTTAACAGACTGAGTTGTACTTATGAAAGAGATTAGGTCGGCCTGATCAACATCCCCTTCAATCACCCATAATGGTAAGTCTTTCTTAGCTTGGAGACAGGCGAAACGGCGCCGTGAGCTATCGAGGAGCTGATAAGTGCCCTGCTCATCTTTGGTGGCGACACCTTCAGTATGTACGCCCTCTTCTTGAATGCTTGGCAAAATGTCGCGTACGGAGTCTAAAGTAAGCGATTCTTGGCAACGTGGGTTCAACGGGTGAATCGATGTTCTACTTTCCAGCTCATTGGCTTTAACAATCACACGCTCAGCAGTTGTGGTTTTTCCGCTGGCGAAAGTGAAGACTTTTTTGGGGCTTTCGGACTTTGTACGTTTACCCAGTTGATTGCCTTGGTTAAAACCGGTGCGTTTATCTTGTGGTCGTAACATGTTATAGCCCCTTCGTTGCTAGTTGCTTGATTTCAGTGATGAATTGGTGATAAACGGCATTAACAGACGTCATTGCCAGGTCAAACTGCTTACCGCTGCAAATTTGCTCCGATTTTCGAATATCAAGCACGGTTCGGTTGCTTTCTGCTGCCGCAACAAACGCTTCAGAGTGGCGAATAGCGGTAGACAGTAAATGCCCTTGCGCCGCACGTAGTAGCTTATCGAATACTTTCACCTCGTGAGCGCTCTTCTCGTCAAAGTTTACGGGAAGAAGCTTTGCCCACTTTAGGTTTTCGCCCTGCGATGGCAGAGCTCTGAAAGTGCCCGGCATGGTAGCCATGTAATTACTGGTAGACGCAAAGTCGAATTCTCGCGGCGTGACTGGAATGAGTACCGCGTCAGCAGCTTCATTCACAGCCCATAGGATTGGCGAATTCTGGGGAGGGGTATCAATGAAAATGAGGTCGTATTCTTGTTTAAGTATCGGTAGGATTTTTTCGCGTAGCTCGCTCACCAGCTTCTGTTGACCTGCTTCATCTTGTCCCCAATAGCTATCAACAAAACGTTCGTCTGATGGGAACGCTGGAATTACATCGAGGTTTGGCAGATGCGTTTTGAATGGAATCGCTTTAACCAGTTCGTCGTAGCTAAAATCATTAAGGTACTGCGAGAAGTCACCATCAGGTTCTAAATCGGCCAATGCAATATCGACAGCCGTCATATACACCGACTCATCATCGGCTCGGTGAATGAGGTTTTGACCTGTTGATCCTTGCGGGTCTAAGTCGATAACGAGGCAACGCGCATTGAGGTTAAGGTCTAAGGCTGCTGCGGTCGCTAAGGTGACAGTTGTTGTCGATTTACCAGTACCACCTTTATGGTTTTCGACAACCACAGTGGTTGGTTCAAAGCGCTGGTTGTACTTTGGAAAATCCATAAAATCCATCATGCTTGCGACATCAAAACGATTATAGAGATGGGTGCGGCCTTGAATGATAGGCGCACCAATCACGCCCTGCTCTGTCGCTTCGTCGATTCGACTATTAAACGTCACACGCGATAGACCAAAAAGTTCTTGAAGTTCTTTTTTCTTCAACGAATGGTTGTAGATCAAACGGTCAACGCTTCCTTCAATTTCAGTGTCAGTTACTTTGATCTGCATGCGCTCTTTGATAACAGCCTTGAGGTCGGCCTGCTCTTGCTGCATGCGTTCGCATACGAGTTCCAATGAATCGATGATGGTGGTCATGAAATGTCCTTAGTGCCTAAATCGCTTACAAACACTATAAAGTACTAGAAGTAAAAATTAAACCCTAAAAGATACTTTTACCTCAATAATGGTTTAATGTCTGTTTTTAGTCGCGAGATGGACGAAGGTTAACTTGAGTGAGTGCTCTTTATTAGCTCCATGAGACAAAATAGATCACAAATTCAAGGTAATACGGAAGGGGGAGGCTTGTGAAACTTACTTGAAGTTCGAGATTTACTGTAATGGCAACAACGTTTATGAATGACTAGCACACGTCTTAAGCGCAAAAATATAAGTTTGTAAATTTTTAAAGCTTCGAATAGGAATATAAACCCCCTCACCCTTGTCGTTGTTTGCAAGGTACCATTCAAGGTTTATCGGTGTGGGTAGGCAATTGCTTTTTGGGGAGGGTGACACGCACGCAGCCAGAAGGATGGCCGAACTCATTAGCAAAAGTCTCGTGTGGTTTTTCATTGATCTGTTTAACCTGTGCTTGTTTGTACTCTTGTTGTCGGGTCTCTCGCCATTTTTGATAACAGCTTGTGATAAATGAAAAGGCTTTCAGTAGCCCCAGAAAAGCTTGGAGATATTGCATTTATTGCGTCCGCTTGAAATGAATAGGATTGTTACTTAGTTGATTCTTGGCATGCCCACGGTTAGCTGCAATTCCCTCTAATACAGTAATGAGCCACTCGGGGGCTTTTGCTAATGTTTGAGGTTTAATGAACTGTCTCACCTGTGCCCAAATAAATCCGAGAGCGAACAGGACAAGCACCACAGCACCGTAATATTCACCGGCTGACCATCTTAGTACGCCAAAGATCAGATCAGCTTCTTCAGGAGTCAGAGTGCTGACCTCTGCCGCCACACAATTTGGTATCATTACAAGCAGTAAAAAAATTATCTTTTTCATGTATTTATCCATTTTTAGATGATTGTGGTATTTGCCTCTATATTATTAAAGACTGCTGAAAATCCATTAGTTATCGGTTGCAGCTAAACGAAGGTTTTCCGCGATTCGTTGTGACCAACCTCGCGAGAACTTGCGCCACGCCTTTGTATCGTTCATGTAATCTAAACGGTCAGCTAAAAACTTTAAGAGCACATCATTATGATCTGCGGCTTTAACTGCAGCTTCAGTTTTCTTACCATAATAGCCATCGTCCTTAGTGCCGACGGCGCGCTGCAAAAAGCGCATTGCACGCCAACAACCATGATGAATTGATGCATCAAAAAGTTGATACATCAGCGCTTTATGCAGATTGTCCCCACCAAGTTTGAGCCAAAAATCATGATAGTAGACCTCTTTAGCTTGCTCGATGCTGAGCTGTTCTATATTTAGATGCGGGTAGCTCATGGCGGAGATACCAAACTTCGTACCTTTACATTCACCCTGGCCGACGGTTCCGGTCGTCCAGTTACCACGGTCATCGTATAGGTTTTGGTACTTACCTTCGTGACCAATCACCCTTTCGAAAGCGATCAAATAGGCTTGTGGGTATTTCATAGGTCCTCTCTCAATAATTAAGCCGGGCGAGTGGCTTCTACTTGGATGGTATAGGTACTGCGGGTACCCGACAGAGTAACGCTTTTAATCGACCAGTTACCTTTGGAGTGGAGAGAGCAAAACCCCTCTAACTTCATAGCCGATTCAGCAAATAAGCCTGGCTTCCCTCTTAAAGTGGCGCTGAATCTTTGCACGCGCCGGTTAAACTCTGAAAGTTTAGCTTCGGCACGTTGCGTCGCTTCATCTGCACTTTTAAACACAGTATCTTGAATTAGGTAATAAGGTTTGTGCCCGATCTTCGCTGTGCCACTTTCTCCCGTCTCAGTGGTTTGCCATTCAGCTTTAATGCCTTTGAAGCGGATATTACTGGGGTGTGCAATCTTGGCTGAACCTTTTTGAACATCCTGAGCCGAAATAATGATGGAACGCTGGACGTTACCTGCTAACGTTTTTAGACTCCCTCGCTTGCCAAACACATACATACGATCGATGGGCTTGGCGATAGCGTCGTACATCGTTGCTAATCGAGTAATAAAAGCAGAGTCAGTCTCCTCATTTTGATTCAAGTGTCCGGTTAACAGGCATGCGAGTTCTGGGCTAACGCGCACATCGTAGCCATGCGGTTCCATTACGGCTTTCACCACATCCGAGACTGTAGCCGGTGGAAAGGAGCGTCGCCTAGGTTCCTTAAAACCACTCCTATCTTCTACACTAAATTTAGCAGGAGTAAGTTGCACAACTAGCTTTACTGGATGCAAGTGTTCAGTGACCGAAGAAACTTGAAAAGCTCCCCGATGTTCGCCATCAATCGTTACGCTCCACTCACAACCGCTTTTAGGAATGTACTCTTGTAACTGGCTACCACTGAAGTTAAGAGTAAGCCTATCCGCTTTTGTACCATCATCACTGTCTGTTAATGACCAGCTGATGAGAAATGGCTTAAGCTCTGTAGCCCCCTCCCCCTTGATGCTTATTACGTCCATACCGGTATTTCTCTTGTTGCGACCTCATTAGCTTTATCCTCAATAGTCGGTAATTCAACCACTTGGCCGGGTTCTAAAAAAGGTGTAGTTTGGTTTGGATTAAGTCGATAAAACGCCTCTTCAAGCTCGTCTGAGTCCACACCAAATACACGAAAAAGTAACCGGTTAACCGTTTCATTTGGCTTTACTTGTACTTTCATTTCTCTGTCGATATTCCTTTAGCGTGAGTGTTATTTTGACGATTTGCGCTTGTCCTGAATCAATGATTTTTGTATAGCTGGTCTTTACATTACGAATGGTAAATGTCCCCCAATTTTTACCTTTACTATCCGTCGCCTGAACGACCTTATGTGCTTTGGCCATCGCACGTAACGCTTCAGCTTCGGCCTCGCCACTCCCTTTGAACGCTACGAGATTAAGCGTCCAGTTATCGAGCGGGTTGGCAGTAGGGTCTTGCCTCGGGCAATCAATCGCATCAAAATCTGACCAACCACTAGAAGTCTCATAGGAGTGGCCTTCCAGCGGATTACTTTGTTTGACACTAAAAACATGCTCGTCTAATGCCAAATGCTCGTTAAATGCTAAATACTCCATTAATTCACCAATGAATGTTCAAAATCTTGTGTGAGGTTTTCAGAGTCCAAACCATGCTCTTGAGCAAACTGAGTGAGCACCTGCTGTATCGCCTCCATCGTTAACATTGCGGTTTGTTCTGGGGCTTGCGCTCCAGATATCTGCACAACAGGAGAAAAGGTCACACTCGGCCTCTGAGTTTGCTCTGCTTTATGAATTTGATTACTTCTAATCTCTTCCATTTTATTGGGTAAGGGGCTCTGGTTTATCCAATGCTCCGTGGCAAGTTCTGGACTTTTCGCTTGAGCAAACTCGGGGCTGGCCACTGCTTTTGCCCCCTCAGACGCCGGTTTCTCGCTTGGTGTGCTTCCATCACCTTTAAACCAACTAAAGATGGTTGAACCAATATCTTCACCAGTAACGTCGCCAAGCATTCCTCCAATACCTGCGCCAATCACAGTTCCGATACCAGGAAGGACCATTGAGCCAAGCGCAGCACCTGCTGCTGCACCACCTAAACCACCAAGCAACCCACCGCCACGTTTTGCCGCCGCGGCTTTATCTCCACTCATTAGGTGGTTAGTAAAGCTAACGGCATCAAAGGCCATGCTGAGAGGTCGCACAAAGGAAGTCGCTTTAGCCAGTTTATGAATAGGCATGCCCCACCCTTTTGCCTTGGCACTTCTTGAATCCGGCGCATGCCCACCGGGAACGCTCGAAGGTGAATCCTGAGTTACACCGCTGAACAGCCTCATACCTAAACTGCGTTTGCCAGCACGTCGGCGTCGTGATGATGGCCTTGCTTTTTCTCTTGCCCTGCCAGATTCGCTCACGCGAGCGCCGCCTGTCGCTCTTGCTTGACGTTCCATTGCGGCAGTGTGACGATTGGCCGCAGCCGTCGCTTTGTCTGTAGCAGACTGTTGGCTCTTTAAGGCCAATGCCTCTTTAGCGATACTCGTAATGTTTGTCGCGAATTTGATACCTTGATAAACCTTATAAGCAGCAATACCGGCCACGACTGAAGCACCTAGCCCAAGTACAGCACTGCTCGCCATTCCGGATTCGGCAATCCAATCAGTTGTTGCTATCGTTAGGTCCGTGACACCATTGTAAAAACCTCTAAGTGCAGGCCACGCCTTATCACCCAAAACAATGGCTAATTGACTGAATGCATCGTTAGAGCGCTCTATATCAGCAAGCCTTGTACTGGCATTTTCTTGGTACTCTTTCTTCACCGAATTTGAGCTTGCAGAAGCCGCATTCTCCTGAATTTGAGTGAGTTGCTCTGTATCCTTGAGCATCTTTGTTATCAGTGGACTCGCCTTGTCACCAAATATGGACTTGATCGCAGCAGCTTGCTCCTGTGTGTCTAACCCTTTGATACCATCGAGTACACCCAGCAAAGTAGCTGTTGCGTCTTTTGTCATACCAAGTGAAACAGACTCTGCATCAGTACCAAGCTTTTTAAAGGTGTTTTTTTGGCCATCCGTCGCTAGGAGTCCAGCGCTTAAAGCTGCGGTAATGTCCTTGACTGCTATTGTCGCCTCTTTTTTACTAGCGCCATTTGCTAAAAGGGCTCCCGACAGTCCCAATGCTTGTGACTCACTGAAGCCTGCGTTCATCATGAACTCGCCTTGGCGAGCCATAACATGCACGAGATCGCTTGCATTAACGCCGCTATTTTTGCTGTCAACCTCATTGATCATATTAGCCATATGCATGAATTTTTTTTGACCGGATTCATCATGCCTATACCCAAGTGCATTGCGTAATTTCATTCCTTGTTGGGCAGCCTGCACTTTGTCTTTTATGCCCCAAGCAGATGAGGCCATAACAGTGTCACGGGTATAAGCAACAAGATCTTCCTTGCCAATCCCCGAGTTCGCGCCAGTACCAGCAATTGCCATTATCTGTGAGCTATCCACCCCTGCTAATTCGACCGTAAGACTATTTAGATCACGACGTAGCGCTTGTGCTTCTTGTCCTTGAACGCCTTGATTTCCAAAATCAAAATTTCGAGCAATGGTTAAAAATGACGCATCATTGACGGCCGATTTTTTCATCATGACTGCGCCGGTCGATAAAATGGCCCCAGCAGTGGCGTTACTGCTTGGCATTGATTGCAGTACATCTTTTTTACGTTGTTGAAGTTCATTAGAGCGGCTTAGCAAGCGATTTTCACGGTCGAGTAATTGCGCTGATTTTTCGACTCTACGGTCTGCGATATCTTTAGCTTTGGGTAAATCCGTCGGGTTAATACCGACTGCTTCCAACTTACTTTCCAGCTTAGACATTTGGCGTGACTGGTTTTTCTCTTGTGCTTTTAAGCTCGATGCTTTTTGACGTAGCCTCTCTAATTCAGCTTGTTCCTTTTTGGTGTGCTTATATTGGGCGTTTTTTTTCTGAGTCAGCTTGTAGACGACCGACTCAGAACGAACTAATTTTTGTTGCTCTTTATCAGTTAAATTAATACCTTGGGCTTTTTTCCTATTCAGCACTTCTAAAGCTTTCTGGTTATTTTTTAGCGAAACGGTCTCTGCGTCCGTAAGCTTTAGATGGAGTGTTTGTTTGGCAGACAACGCTGTCAGTACTGCGCTGTTATGTGATGCTTGCTTTTGAGTCATGCGAAGCGCCGACTCTAAAGACTCGAACTGCCTAACATCACCTGCAATATCCTGTGCTGATTTCAGTTCCTTTTGTGCCTTTTTTATGGCGCCAATAAAACCTTGCTGCGCCTTATCTGCTGTCTCAATTCCAGCGACCGCTTGCGTAGCACCTGTGGTGATGCCTAATTCTATTTTTTTATCCACGCTTTACCCCTAAGTGAGCTAAAGCTAGCTCGTAACGTCGCAATGCAATTTCCGTTGTCCACTCTTGTGCATCACCAGCGGAGTAACCCGCCAGTGGAATCACGTCTAGAATGACTTCAACGCTCTCTACTGAAAGTAAGCCGCTGGTCTGATTAAAAAATGCGTAACAGCGCTCACAAGGCTTCGGTAATCTGGTAATGGCAAAGCCATAATTTCATCTTCTTCAAGATCTGTAAGGTTCGCGATAATAAAACAGGCCCGTTTGATGTCATCATTGATTTTATTGGCCATTTTGGAAAGTTTAAGGGTAGGTAGCTCGAAGGTTACTTTGCGCTCACCACTAAAATGCAGCACCACTTCTTTCGCTGTTTCATCTTGCTCTAATTGAGCCAACTGGTAGCTGGTTTGGTGGTAGAAGTCATAAGACGACTCATAAAGCGTCAGCCAATCAGGGCTTGATAGCGCATCCAGTTCATCTTGGCAAAGCCCTGTTGAGGCCATCACCAAAGCTTCTTTCTCTTCTTGGGTGAATGTGTCACCTTTCGGCTCAATCGCCATGCTTGATTCACGGCTCATTGGCTTTACTGTGACTTTACTGAGTGTTTCAATGGATTTTAAAAGCGTGAATGAACGCTCTAGGTATTCGGTTTGAGTCATACTGCCTCCACAATAAATAAAAAGGTCGCCAATTGGCGACCTTAAATAAACACAATGCGTTAGTTATTGAATTTCTTGCCACCGATCGTGTATTGACCGTTATCAATATCCACTTCGGTGAGGGTCACACCGTTTTCTTTCCATGTATGCCTCGAGATCTGTCCCGTTAAGGTAAGGGTTTGTTGTTCGCGCATCTTGTGTGATGAATACTCCACGCTGACTTCACCCGTCATCTGGTGCTCAGCTGAAAACACCTGATCTTGATTCGTGCCATTTTCATTGAAAATAATGACCGTCTTATCACCATTTTTCAGGGCCGCCTTGACCACCGAAGCCATTTCACCCTTAATGGTCACCGACCACTCAGCAGCTTCGTAACCCACACACACTTTTTTGCCCATGAATGCCCCAGGCACATCAGCATATACTTTGCTGTATTTGGGTGGTGTAAAGTCTTCAATGTTGTTCGTAATTTTAATGTCGCCTGGTAGTACTAGTTTTCTGGCGAGAGTAACTCGATTAGACATATTTCACCTATTAACTGAATGATTTAACTGCGCTGTCGATGTAAACCTGTAAAATTTCATCGCTTTGGTTGAGTTCAATGATGGAGTGCTCGTTAGGACGGTAAGCGCCCCAATCAACCACAAGTACCCACTCACCATTTTTATAACGCTGCAAGTTATTGCGAGTGGTGTGGAGGTAACATTTTGCACCAATGATCTCACCATCGGCTTGCAGACTGGCGAGCCAATTATTCAACTGCGCAACACGCTGATTAAAGAAATCAAAGTCCAAGTTAGATTTCATCGTGTCACGATGTGACTTGATAAGCTCTCGACACAATTGGTTTTCAATACCAATAATATTGCCAAAACTACCATCTGCCGTACGGGTGCCTAAGAACATTAAGCCGCCATTCGGATCTCGAACCGTAAGCGCGATGCCTTTTTTATTAAGGTCTACCGCTTCACTGTTTTTATCGTTAACACGGTACCCAACCAAACGGGCGATATCGTCCAGTGGTACTGGTGCACCATTGGGTGTTTGAGAAGGTTTCACACTGCAGCGCGCTGCCATGCCAACAACAGATGGTGGAATCGTATGTCTCCAACGCTCACCACTCACATCACAACACCATACGCGTTTATGGCTCTCACCTAATTTCCCAGCATATTCCTTAGCATCCTTGGTGATAAAATCCGGTGCGTCAGTCCAACCCTCACAGTAGGTTTGGTTAGCAAGTGCCGCTAATGCGTTAGCGATTTCAAGGCCATGGAAGCCTGGTGCGGCCACATTGGTAGGCGCTTCTTTGCATCCAGCAAACGCTGCAATACCTGTTAATCGACCAGAAGGCGACACGCCACCAACGATGTTTTGTAGCGTTTCATCGGCATCTGCACCTGGTTTTTCAATGATGACGTAACAAGGCACCTGAGCGACTTCTAGAAAGTACTTCGCACTACAATAAAGCACACCGGCTGGGTTCTCTGTTGTGTCAATTTTGGCTAGGTCAGCGGTCGTATAAAGCTTGATAGGTTCGCCATAAGGAACGTCTGGATGTTTGTTGGGTGCCAATCCAATCATGCCGCCCAGTTGGTTATCCACTCCGCCCATTGGGCCTAACGGCTCACCCACTTCAAGTGAGATGCCGTTATGGTTTTGTGTTGTTGTTAATGCCATTATTGTCTCTCTTCTTTTAATACGAGATTTTTATTTCTGAGATGATACTCAGCTTGAGATGGTTTCAAGGTGACCGTTTGACCCTCTTCACGCCAGTAATAAAGGATGCGCTTTTCTCTAAGCATCACATAGTCGCGCGGGTCATTCGTTGCCTGCGTTTGGGTTGGTGCGTCTAACGCAGACGCTTTCGTTTTTGCCATTGGTTAATCTCCAAATAAAAAGCCCCGCTCAAAGGCAGGGCTCTAGGTGAAATTTAGATACAAAAAAACCGCTTTACGCGGCAGGTTGTGTATTTTTAAGTAGTGGATATCGGTTCTTTATTTGTTGCACCTTGAGAAGCCAAGCTTGCTTGAACTTTTCTGATTCCGAATTATCCACACTAAGTTCATACTGCCACTCAATGTAAAGTGGGTCTGATTCTTTGAGATACGCATTTCGACGTGAAATTTCAATTTCAACTCGTTGTTGCTCTACAATAGCTGAATCAACAACCTCAAGCGGAACGCCAGCCGACAGCAAATCCTCCTTGCGCCATTCTGTATATAAAACATTGTTATAATTTAGTTTTTTAATTAAAGAATCCACTTTCCTTACTCCTCATATAAGTTTGTCGATGCGTTCGTAATATCTCGACTAATTAATTCTTTCCAAGAACCCACCCCCTCAAGTTGGCTTTGAACACCATACAATATGAACGGCATGGGTTCGGAGCCGTAAGAATCCATTAGATACTGTCTGCCGTGGTCTATGATTAAACCGCTTAAATCGTTCTTTATCACTTTAGCGCTGCGAAAATATAAATCTGCACTACCGAACGAGCCAGCCGTATGTTGATGCATTAATGGCATATGGAAGATATCAACGATAGTATGTTCTAAAATCACATCACCCTTACCATTCATCGTCGAAAAAGCTGATGAATATGGGAGAATGTGTTTACCTTTATATGATTCATTTAATGTTGCTGTTTTTATTCGGATACCGCGCATAAAGATAGTTGTACCCAAACCAAGCACAAAACCACGTTGACCGACTCGGCCATCATGTCGAACATATGGCATAAACTCGATATCAACACATGTTGAAAAATCAGGATAAGCATATCCGTCCCCAAGAATCCTTATTGTCCTATTCATACCATAGATAGAGCTCGTTACTTGGTGATTTTGTCCGCGTTTTACATGAATATTTACATACGCGCCTAAAGGCGTCGACTCTACAGCGCCCTCAATTGTTTGCTTTGCTGAAGCCCATTTCATACCATCGTTTGAGTTATCGCCGTTTTCTGCATCGACATAAAAACTAAATACGTTAGCAACGCTAATACTACTTAGAATTCGATTTGAAACGTCCTCTACTTTGCTATCTATCTCTTGAACTTTCCCACTCACCGTTTTTGTTAACGCCCCCACCGCTTTAACAATTTCGGCGCTTTCATTTGCTTTCATATTTAATCCTTATTTAAATGTAGAACGATTTAAAATACCTCAGGTGGGTTACCCACTTGGAAAACACACCCAAGAAACGCTGGCCATTCCCCTGACAATTAAGCATAAACAGGGTTGAGAACCGGAACCGTAAACAAAATTCTGGCTGAATTTACTTTCCCATACTTGTTGAGGGCAGAACGTGCATCGAGCTGAGGTGACATTATTGATATTGACCCGTTATTATTTGCGATCACAGAAACAACTTGGGAAGATAAATCTTGAACGACGGGGCCGATTTTGTAATACCACTCCACAACACCAGTGGAATAGGCCTCACTGAAATGAGTGATACCCGCACCTCGCAGCGCTTCTGCAAGCGCAGCTTTTGACACCACAACCTCAAACCCCGAGTCATCGTTACCGCGTATTGAAAAACCGTGAATATAAATACAACCAGAAATGAACGCCATCGAACCGCATCCCGCGATTTTAAAAGTTGTTTTTCCAACTGAAATGGGGCTGTATTCACCAATCCTTAAACGTTCGTAATGAGCGTCAGAGGCATTGTCCGTTGAACTAAAGCCTGATTTAAAATACTTGGTAAGAGCAAATCTATTGAGATCCGGCAATGGGTTTGAATCATTTGACTGTTTATCTTCGAGTAATTCGATTTGATGCTCTAAATCACGTAAACGTAATTCCTGTTCAATATTGAGGTGAGCATTTTCAACAAGGTTTGTTGCCAACTCAGTAACGACCTCATTTTGTGTATTACTGGTGTCCTCCAAACCTCTTTCGACCTGCTTAACGGCCTGATTTTGACGTTGGAAATTGGTTTGCGTATTGGCTTCAAATGCGGCTTGATACGCAGCTAAACCTTCAACATTTTGATCTAACTCTTGTAACTGAAAAGTATGATCAACCAGCAAACAGTGCGTTTCAATCACGCCTGCACTTAACGTTTCAAACTCTTCATCAATCATGATGTTTAAGTTTTCAGTTCCGACGACAACCGTTAATGAATCGCTTGGTAAGGCTTCAAAATTCATCGTAAAAGGCACAATAACGTGCGCCCCTTTTGATTTATAGGTTAGCGTTCTATTTGGTTCAGAAATAACGCCAAGCAGTGTTCCCGACTCTAACCATAAAGCGATTTCGCCAATCGGGAACTCTTTATCCCCTGAAAACTTGGCCGCCATTTGTAGTGAGGTATCGCTAACGTTGACACATTGAATAATATCTTCAATTTGTCGCTCATTACGTAACGCCTGCTGAGAAGGGCTGGGCGTATAAGACTGGTCGCCCACCGATATTTTGGCAATTTTGGCTTTTATGCCTGCATTCTTTGCGCTGATACACTCAGCTAAGCCATGATGCGTAATGGTTACCGCTAATGTCATATTGTTCTCGCTATTATTTCAATTGGGGTGATTGATATGGAATAAGGGCCCAAAGAAGCGCCAAAACCCAGAGGTTTGATGCCCTAACTGGCACAATGACGATCCAATCGACACCGGTTAAATACCGAGGTTGATGCTTCCCCCTTCCTTTTCTCATGCAGTCAAACGAAACAACGGCGAGACGCAGTAAGCCAGCATGGACCAATATTGCGCTCGCTCTGGCTATACAGGCTGTAGAAGCTCAATTTATCGCTCAGTTCTTTCGCTTAAAATAAAGAGCCCTACAAAAAAGTAGGGCTCAAGGTGAGATTTAGGCACAAAAAAACCGCTTAACGCGGTAAATAATTAACTGTTTTTATTGTGCCTATTAAGGTTTATCTGGAAATTCAACCTTCCCTGTAGCTAAGTAATGTTGAGGTACATCACGTAACGCCTGACGATACGCTCGTAGCGCTGCTACATCTTCATTGCGGTCTATTGCTGTGTTAATCATAATATCAGCTTCAGCAATAAGCGGAGCTCGTTTCATACGGATGGCAATAACAATATCTTGCTTCGTTTCGTCGATAATTGCTTGTCGTGCTTCACTTTCGGTCAAGCCCATTTCAACTAACGTGGTAATATCAGCGGGTACATTGATGAACTCTTCACCGTTGATTGTGATCAATTTAATCATGCTTTCGCTCCTTTTGCTTCTAATCTATTAACACGCCCAACGAGAGCGTCGATATCAACATCTTTAGTCGCGGCAGAAACCGGATAAGAAATATAGTAACTTTTATGATTATTCTTACTATCCCCAGTCACAATATCGGCAACATTTAGTTCAACAGCTCGCCATTCTACATTGACTCTTTCAGATGCATGCTTGTAAACAACCTCTCCCTGCCTTTTGAGACTGAATGGTATTTTGTGATTTGTATAAATACGGTATTTTAAATTCCCCCCCCGCAGATGAAAACTTGACTGAGCGTTGCAAATAAATCCCGTATCTTTCTCCGTATACATGGTATCTGGTAAGTCAGAATTAACCTTGTGGGCGGATGCGTAACCGAGAAAGCCAACGTTGGCGACCGTTTGCTTATATCGTTGACAATTCACTAAAGTTCTGAGGAAGTTAGCATCGCCATCCCAAGAATAAGTTTGGCCTACGAGAGAAACGAGGACTCCTGATACATGAGACACATCAAAATCGCTCCTTTCGTCAACATGTCTTGAATTATTGTTCCATGAATAGTGGCGGTAGATTTCTAGCTCAAATGAGTCCGAAGATGGCATGCGAAAATATACCGGATAAAAAGTATCTTTATCGCCTTTTACCGTAATATCAACGTAGAATCGTCCTTCCGCGTCAATTGAAGCTGGGGTCGCCGTAGCAATAAATTCCTCAACTTTCTTCTTTTGCTTGGCAATTGAATCGTTTGTTTTTTTATCAATGGCTCCCATTTTTTGTGATACCTCGTCAGCCAACTGTTGTGACGCACTCGTTTGAGCTTGTGAGGCTTTTTTTAATTCCTGTAATTCTTCGGTTATGTTTGGCATTAATGACTCTCCAATTTTCGGATTGCTTCGTTAGATTTCATGGTGTTGTTTGCTTGTCGCACTAACACGGACTGAGTATGAAGGTGCGCTTGTGTGTTGCTCATCGCAACAGCACCGAACGTTTCTTGTGTCTGCTGTTTAACAAGAGACAACGCTTTTTCTAGCTGAGATGTTGACTCGATCAATAACCCATTGAGATTTTCGATAAGGGAATCAGCCGCTAAGAGCTGGTCGTTCACCTTTATCTGGTTATGCGCTTGTTTAATTTGAACCGTTTGGCTTCGAACGAATGCAAGCGCATCACTCATCATTTCAGGCTCAATCATGATGTTTAAATTTTCGGTCCCAACGACAACCGTTAATGAATCGCTTGGTAAAGCTTCAAAGTTCATCGTAAACGGCACGATTACGTGCGACCCTTTTGCCTTATAGGTCAACGTTCTGTTGGGTTCGGAAACAATGCCAAGTAACGTTCCCGATTCTAACCATAAGGCGATTTCACCGATTGGAAACTCTTCGTCCCCTGAAAACTTGGCCGCCATTTGCAGCGAGGTACTGCTGACATTGACGCATTGAACAATGTCTTCAATTTGTCGCTCATTGCGTAGCGCCACTTGAGAAGGACTTGGTTTATAGGATTTATCCCCCACCGATATTTTGGCAATTTTGGCTTTTATACCTGTATTTTTCGCGCTGATACATTCAGCTAAACCGCGATGCGTAATGGTTACCGCTAGTGTCATGTGATTCTCGCTATGGTTTCAATTGGTGTGATTGATATGGACTGCGGGCCCGTAGATGTACCCACACTAAGCGATGTTGCTGCCTTAACTTGCGCAAGTTTCGCTTGAATCGTTAATGGTTGGATGCTGACAGCATGAGAGCTTGAACCTGCGGCCAAACCCAGCGATGTGGATGCTTTAACTTGTGCGAGTTCGGCTTGAATCGTTAAAGGTTGAATACTGACACTGGGTGCGCTCCCCGCTGTCACACGAAACGACTGTGAGACGCGATAAGCCATAGTTAAGTCAATACTGTCTCGTTCTGACTTTACATGGTTTAAGCGTTCGATAAGACGCTCGGCTCGCTCACGATCCACGCTACGTTCAGTCTTGTTCTCAGCAGTCACATAAACGGTATACGGCACCCCATTTTCAACGTGCCTCCAATGTTTTATTTGCGCTTGATAATCCACAGCGTCGAGCGCCATCTCAATACCGGCCTTGGTACCACTGGCTTGATGCACAGCATAAGACACCTTGGTGATGGCGCGTTTCTCAGCTTCACTATCACTGAAAAACCAATCATTCACACCACGCTCAGAGGCCATCAAAGGTAATAAGTTTTGTGGGATCGTGGTTGGTGAATTGATGGTAGCCAGCGTGTTTTCGCTTTGAACTAAGGCTTTAGTACTTTGTTCGTAGCTTCGTTCAAACGTGGTTCGGTTATCTGGCAGCAGTGTATCTTGATCAATGATTTCGGACATTCACCACCACCCCTTGACAATACGGCGCTTCAAACCAGTCGCACAACACATCGTTGCTAGGGCTAATGATGCTCAGTTTTTTTACGTTGTGGTTGTGAGCAATTTGATCGATGCGTGAGCGTTGAACATGGCCGCCTAATTTATGCTGTTTCTTACCATAATCGTTTAAGGCTTGAGTTAAGCCTTCTCGGTCAATCAATTGAGTAGGCGTTGTTTCTTCCCACACATCAATGGCGATTGTGTACGGTTTTATCTCTGCGGAAGCGGTAGTGATATGGTCAGATTCTTGAGCAATATCAGCACGGCTACAATAATCCAATACTGCTTTTTTTAACGCCTGATCAGCCGTGCCATCCCCAACAGGAGAAAGAATACGTATTTCTACCTCACCCGAGTTTGGTCTCAGCATTCTTGGCTCAGCATCTTTTGGACGAATCACCTCTTTAGTAGAAGTAAACTCAAAGCGTTGAACAACGACGTTGTCAGACTCACGATGCACAGTAATGAATGGGCGTTCGCCCAACGTCATCGCATGAAATTTATAACCCGTTCTTGTTCCTGTCGTCGCCAAACCATAAGGCGCTAGACTGTAACGAAGCAAGAGCGATGCATCAGATTCCATCACTGCTGCAACCGGTGGGAAAACCGTATTATCTTCAGGTTGTATGACTTGCCGTGTTAAACCTAAGCGAGACACAACCAAATCAATCATTTCAGAATCGGTTGCGGTTTCTGAAAAATTTTGCAGGTATTTGTGGTTATCATTACGTGTCTCTTGCTGCCTAAACAAAATCATTGAATCAAGGAGCAGAGCGGCTGATTCATTTGGGCTCCGGAGGCCTCGAGTCATTAACTGTGCGACCTCTGTACCGACTTCTTTCTCTGCAAAAGGGAAAAAAAAATCATTAATGAAACGTTCACGCATCGTTTCAAATGGCTCAACAGTCAGAATGTCAGGGATTTTGGTCACACTCATATTACTAGCACCTCTCTTTTTCCTTCATACGTGTAATGAATCTGAATTCGAAACCCCGTTCCATGTATTCGAACATCAACAACGGGATCTGCAATGTCAGCTAAGTCGTTGGCTGGGTTAGTAATAACTCTATGAATACGGTTAATCGCTCTCATACGGTTCTGTTCGTTCGCTAACCCCATGAGCATACGATACTGCCCACCGACCTTACGGCGTTTCTCTCTCGAACCTTCTTGCGTCGTGATCGCTTTGGCTAAACGACAAGCCGCTTGCTTAGCTCCCGTCACCGTCAAGCCCGTTTCTGGGTCTATTCCCATTTGCATACTGCCCCCTTAATTGGACGGGAGTTCGGTTGGCTCCCCTTCTTTGTTCACCATATGCTTGTGAGTACTGAAAGTGACACCGCTTATAGTAGCGGCAGACAATACGGCGCCATTGCTTGACATTGAGAAAGCACCAGGAGAGTAACTCACAAGCGTAGGAGTTTTAATTTGTGCACTTACATCCAACGAACCTGTGACTTTGACATCTCCGGTTTGTGAATGCGTGCCCTTGGTTTTCGAGGTGTTGGCGGTTCGAATATAATCGTTGGTTTGCATGGAAATTATATCCGCCGCCTCTACCGTAAATGATGGGGTCACGAACTTGATTGAGTTATTAGCTTCAACCAAATAATTGCCATCAAAATCAGCGGTCACTTTGAAGACATCTAAAACACTTAAACTGGTTTTTCTGGGGTCCGTATCATCAGGAAAAAATTCGGAGCAATAGGTTGCGGGTAACGCGATAGCATGAGCCTCATCAACCCCACCCGACAAATTCAACACAACCACTTGCTCACCAATACTCGGAGCTCGCCACTTAATCACCTCCCCCGACTCGAAAGCGACCCATTGGATCGGAGGAGAGACATAGTCATCTGCTGAATTCGGGGCGTAATCGATCACTGCTTTTGAGCCTTCCACAGATTTAACACGTCCCAGTCGTATTAGATTTCTTAGCTGACGTTCCATGCCACTTACACGATGCGTTAAGTTGAGAATGGCTTGCGTTATATTCATGTTTAGAGTCCACCTATTTCAGGAACTGTTGAACGAAGCTCAATCACAAGCTTCGCTGCAAAAGTAGGTTAATCTCATATATTCAACAATATCGAGGCTTCGCCACCACTTAGAGAATAAGTGCGCTCGATCTGCACGTTCGTTTGGAACTTTGTAGACATTCGCGAGGATCCAAGCCCCTGTAACAATGAGTGATAACGTCGGGTTATTCGCTAAATGTTCAAACTTGATACTTTTTAGATCCATACCAAGCGCCGACAAAATTTGCTTTCGATGAGCATAAAATCGGTGATGATTTTGCATTAACTTAAACTGGTAATGTGATACAGAGCATACGCCACCGTATCGGCTTTTCTTTTGACCCGCTTTTGACTCAATAAGAGTAATTTCAAACAGCAAATGACCAAGGTTAGGTACACCAAACACTTGGCCAACAAGAAAACACGCATCTTTAAGATGCAAGGGAGAGAGAGCGCCATGTACCATTTACTAAGCTCCGTTATCGATAAAATACCTACAATGAAAGCTAGTAACACTCGTAGGGTTATTAAAAAAAGGGAATACGGAAGACGACAAACCCACTAAGGCACGGTAACTTCCAAGTCAGCTATAAATCTCTCTTAAAGACTTGCTGCGTGATAAATTTAATTATGTGGATATGCCCAAGCGCTCCAAATACGCCATACACCACGGTTTGGCTATAGGACATACCTTGCATCAAGCCGAGATGCCAGGAGCCAAATGCCAACGCTAAAGCAATGAAAAGCTCTGCAATAAACACCTGAGGGGAAATCTTTTCTGCTTTTTTAAGAAAGACGCCCAGCCTGGCGACAATAAACACGACGACAAATAACAAAAAGCCGTCCGTCTCTTTGTTATAAGAAAACATAAATTGAAACCTGTTTAAGCTACTGTTGGAGATGAAATTTTAAAGTTTTAATCGTTCACATAATCAGCTAAATCAATTTTAACGCTGGTAAGGAACAGACCATCGTGCATAAAAAAACCCCTTTGCGAATGCGAAGGGGTTTTGTCAATTTACGAATAAAATAAGGAGTTTTTCGACCGTGGAAAAATCATACTACAACCAGTCAGGTTATTGCAAGCAAAAAGCTCATATTTGAGCTAAAAAAACTAACCAGCAGCTTTATTGATACAATTTTGAGCCATATAACGCTCATAAAACTCGCACAATGCTAGCCTATCGAAAGAGTCAAATAGAAGCGTAATGTTGTCATTATGCTTCGCATAACACTCATAGTATGTTTGTTTTTTAATCCCTACCGCCTCGAAATATGTACGATGAAGGCAATCCAAAAAATCCCGCTTGACTAGACGTAAAACTAAAATAGACAGCACTTTTTTCTGCGTTGGTTTACGGCACTTTTCTAATGGTAGGCGCTCCATAAGCGCGTTCAGTAAGGCTGGGACATGATTTAATGATGGGCTATCAGCATATCGATACAGCAACCAATTGTTTATATCGATTGGTAAGTTATTAATAACTCGTTGTATCTTCAAGTGCTCGAACACATCGTCCGAACAATTTAGCTTTGAAGTGGCAGCATTTCGAGTTCCCTTAATTACCGAAGATTGATGGTGACCTTTCTTTTGGGGCTCTTTGCCATTCCTTACAAGATTGAATATCGACTTTTCTGAAAAATCAGAATTTATCTCCGGTTGATAAGTTGCAAGCGCTTCCATGATCCGTATACGTGTCGCCTCAAAAAAATCTTTTTCATCATTCATTTATCGCAAAACCCTATTTATATGGTTAATTATCCAAAAACAAAAACTGAAAAAATGAGCATAATAGGAACAATGAAAACCTAAAAGCATCAAATTTGAGTCAAAACACTAACATCAAAAAATAAAAATGGCCATTTTTTATGCCTACGATTGCGTACTTTTGTCGATAGCTTACTAATTACGGCTAAAAATAAGAGATAAAACACAATTTCTTTGGGAAAAAAGTACTAAAAGTCTCTTCTATGAAAACTTTTTGTCACTTTTATACCAAAAAAACTCAAAGTTAGTACTTGTAACTATCGGATGCTTTATAATTGGGAGATTGAAAAAAGTAAAAACACAACGCATTTTTTACTGCGTTGGACACATGACCTCGAGGGTCTGATTCATTAGGGTAAGGACAAGTGCCCGTTGTATTTTAATAGGAGTCAACATGCCAGAAGCACATCAGGTTTTTGCAGCAATCCGAAAGTCAAAAAAATTAAAACAGAAGGATTTCGTTGGTATTGCTAGTCGTGCAACCATTGGAAGGTTTGAACAGGGCGAAGGTGATTTACCAACCCAAGTACTTATCAAGGCTTTAGAAAAAATGAACATGTCGTTCGGTGAGTTTGTCACTCGCATGGAAATGGAAGAGACGCTTGGTTATCACACTAAAAATGTAAGTATTCGTAGCTGGACGGATATCGGAAGAGAAAATTCAGCAGAACATGGAACCATTTTTTACCCAAACGGAGCTAAATTTGAGAGTTATGCTTTAAAAGTACGGGACGCAGCGATGATATCCCCTGATTTCACTACCAATTATCCTATTGGTTGCTTCATCATCGTTGAACCCATGAGATCTGTTAATGATGATATTCTAGTTATCGTTAAAGCAGGGGGGACGTTCCATTTTAGACGTAAGTATCGTGGAAAATTTGTTCCAGCTAACAGTGAATTCGAAACCATTGATAATGGTGAAATAGTCGGTCGTGTTGTTGGCTGGGCAGGTCATGGCTAACCCTTTTTTCTTCATGTCGAACCAAGATAAATATTAACCACCGCCAAGTTTCTGATATTTTTACCAGTCGTGGTCAACTGACATTGACCACAGTTTCATCTCTCATTTTTCCTACCTCACATAAATACCCACTTGGTCAAAATAGTTCAACAATAACAAGAATCATCGGCCAGTTCTTCTTCAAGTAGTCTTCAGCTTGAGTGATTACCCCACCCCTTCTTTCTTTGGTAAGCAATTATTATATATATTAAGTATTAATTTTTTGTATTTATTGTAGATGCTTGACTTGTTGTCATTTCATGCTTGATTTATTTTTTAATAAATCAAGTATTCAACAACTTACCCACAGCTGGTATTGCCTTTAAGACTTGTTGATCTCAAATTTCCAAGGCTTTTTAATGACCAAAGAGTCAATAGCAAGAGGTGGATGCAGATAATCACCACCAACTAAGGTGGTAGAAAGTAGTCGACGTTAATGTGAAGTAGGAGTCTGGAATCTACCTATACGATGGAGTTCGTTTTCGGTTATCTCATGTCGAGGACAGAAAGAGTCGTCTCTGTCTAAGCGACTTTTCAAAGCCGGCTTAGAGCTGGAAGTTCGCTTTGATTGGGCGTGGCTAAAACGGCGCTGGTTTTCGCCCCCGTACCCATAATCTTGAAAACCTCGCCCAGTTCTGATTTCTTGCTTCTTCCTTTGAACTGAAGCTGCGATTTTCTTATCACGATAGTGTTTGTATTGAACAGCACTTTTTATTGATTCTCTTACCTTCTTACCTGTACCAAGAAGATCATACAATCCAATGAACACACGTTTGACTGAATTTTTTCCGTAATAACGCTTTCCGTTACCGCACTGATAATAGCCATATCGAATATTAGAAATATACCAACCTAAGCGCTTGGCGCTCGCAATGATACCGTCTAGTGTACTACGTTCAATCCCTAGCTTTTTCATAAAGAATGCGTTTCCTGCCGGCACGACATGCCATTGGCCATCAGGTGTCCGAGACTTAGATACGATTACATTTTGAGCCTGATCGGTATAAAGCATAGCAACGCTAATGAATCTTAGGAGATTAAAATAATGGTCTGAACGTATCGATTCACAATTTGGTAGACGCTCACCTCTGAAATGACTTTGTATTAGACGTTCGACAGAGCGTAAGATTCGAAAATCTCGATGCTCATCAAGCTGAACATTAAAATAGGTTTCAATAAGATTTTTATCTTCTAGCGCTTCAAATTTTGGATCGAATTTAACCGTATTTAGACTTTTTCTGAGGGACATTTTGTTCATCAATTCCTAATATTAAAAAGTATGACGGCCGGTAGATGTGCGTAAAACTATATCTGAAAATATTAAAAACGATCAAGCTAAAACTAAAACAAAGAAATGATTAGCTGAAGTAAAACTGATAAGAAACAACAAGATAAATCGATATCTTGTAGCTTATGGATCATTACAGCCCTACCCCATTACGCACTCAACAATCACCCACCTCAGAGACAGCCCTTCAGCAATACCTGAAAAGTTATTTGCAAAATAAAACCCTAAAAATATGTGTTATATAAATACAAAAAGCCGAATTTTAGATCTAAAGTCATTTTTTATGACGTTAGCTATAGTAAAAACACACAAACACTGTTTAAATGTACAGTAATTCAATCAGGTAGGGGGGAGTAGATGAATAACGGCATAATTGAGCATTTAGAAAGTGTGGAAATCAAAGTACAACAGCTGACTGCAATTGCAACTGTCACTGGGGAAGCGGCAGAAAAAGTAGAACACGGAACATTGGCTCTTTGCTTTCAAGTTATTGAACGCTTAGGAAGAGAGTGCCTCCTCCACATAGAGCAAACAGAATAAATACGTCAACACACAATAATGCGAGCCTTATACATCAAGCTTACATCATCCAAAAACGTCATGTTTTGAGATTATCTTTTAGGTACTACAATTAAAAAAACAAGTGACGCCGTCACAAAAACACTAAAACCGACTTAGTCTGTTAAACGAAACACTTCATCAAAAAATGAAAGAATTCTCGCTAAACATCAAATTTAAATGCGTTTTTGTGCTCATAAACTCTGTTCTTATCATCCGAAAATCGGTTGGGAGAATAGTTAGAATAAATCTCAGCTCATATTTTGGCTCATGGCCATCAATGAAATACCTCATCATTACACTTGCTGCCACTTACTAAAAATTTGGCGAATAATAACAAACGCACACACAGAGATGATGTCAAAAATAATCATCAAAAATTTCGCAAGTTCAGGGGGCATAAGTTTTGTCTTCCCTCCCCCCTCCCGAAAAGCAAACATATGATAGTAAAGTCTTTTTTCTTTTAAGCGGTTTGGGGACAATGGGGGTTGTTTTGATTAAACACAGAGTGATGTTCTAGCTAACTCAGTAAAGGTTCTTTACCCACCCTATCTTTTGACTCGATAACACGTGCGAAAGTTAGCTAAAACATCTGGGGACAATGGGGGTTGTTTTTTTGAAACCAACGGACTTAAATCAACCTAAATCGGTTGGTCTTCCACTCTAAAGCGTCGATCAAGCCTTGCTCATACATGCCAGCCCAATCGTAAAAGAACGGCGCAAAACCTTGACCGCCCGTGATATGAGAAAGCGCAATGCAAGCAATCACTACGCCCGCAGAGATAGCGTATTCCACTGGGTCGCCCGTTCTAAAACGACCACCAAATAGATGAAATCGTCGATCACTGTAGGGAGAAAAAGGCACCCCCGAAACGGTCATTGCATCGGTCAGTATATGGCTGACACCTCCCCAGGCAAACGCCATCCCTAACCCGTGATAATCCCAAACTAAGGTAAAGGCGAGGGCGACCATTAACCAATGGGTGAAGACATGAGTGGGACCTCGATGTTTAATTGGCCTGCCCGTCAGTTTATATACATACTCCATCCAATCTGGTGCGGTTGCGCCTGCAACACAAGCCGCGACATGAGGTGGCGAAACCACGGCACACAAGGCACCCGCAATTAAGGTGTGGTTGAGCCATTTCATTTGTTCACCGCCTGTGCGGTGCGCTGCGGCAACACGGCTATTTTTTGTAGATAAGTGTTTATCGCCTGACTTTGGCCCTCTTCACACATAGCCACTAACGCCAGGCGTTGCTCAACCAATGTGGCTTCATACGTTAATACATCACGGTGGGCCGTGGCGACTTTCTCGAGCAAGGTTATCTGCTCATCAACGTTAGCAACCCCTTTGCTCACTCTTGCTTGGGATCGCGCCTCGAGAGCCAAGTAGAGCCCCATCGTTCGATAGGAATAATTGCGGCTGGCCAGCGCTTTAGTAAAAGCAGCGACCGCGCTTGCGGTCGCGGTTCTGCGCTGATATTCCCATTGGCGTTCACGCGATTGTTCGGTGGTTGAATAGAGAGGCATTTTCCCGACAATGCCAATATAGTGCTCGGAGATATCTGGCCAATCGTCATTGTTATACTCGTCCATGTTAGCGCGCATACCAGCTACAATATCGATGTCGATCTTGAATTTACTCTTCTCTGGGTAGCAATGCAGTACCGACTCAAAGATGGTGTCTGGGTCTATCTTCGGCGCGGGTAATAGGGCAGGGACGGGTGTATTAAAATGCGGGGCATCACCGTGTAACGTCGGTAATTCGAAAGGCTTAACCTCGGGTGGTAAAACGGTAGGTTCGTTCCATGGTGAGCTGATCCCCCAATCATTTGCGCTCACCATGGAAGCTCCCCCAAATAGCAGCAAAGCAAAGGCTATTTTCATTTAGATTATTCTTAATCGGCCCGGGCTGACCTGCGGCCAGAACCGAGCATTTGTAACCCACCCACAACTGCGCCCGCTTCCCAGGCGCCGGCAACCACACACATTGCGACAATAAACCAAATTAGGGCTTTGGTAGTGTCGTAGCTTGCATCGCTTAACAGGTTGGTACGTTGTGGATTTCGGCGTTCTATCACAGGGCGGACAGAAGGGGGCAGTCGTCCCTCTTCGCTGGCCGTAATGATCCAGATATTACTCGAGAGCAAACATGAGCGTGCCACTTGAGCTTTTCTGCCTGTCAGTTTGTGCGCATCGTCCACGAACAGCAATGCACCGGTGTCCAACAAATATTCAGCGAGTGCATCAGCTTTCATTTGCAAGTTGAGCCTGCGCCACTCGGTTTTGAGGTCCGGACTTTCAGTGGTTTTACGGCGCTTTTCATACCACTGAGCAACGGCTTCGTTTTCGACCCAGCTGGTCATGGGTAACAAAGTCTCAAGCAACACAGGTTGATGTTGGTTTCCCCAAATCCCATCGTGCTTTTCAATGAGGCGGCTGAGCCAACGACTTTTTCCTGAATCGTGTGCGCCGGTTATAAGTTGGCACTGGGTACGTTTGAAAGTCGACTCTTTGCGATCTTTGGACGGAGCAAACCGACGCGGAGAGTCGACGATCAGCGGTGTTATGTACGGGCTGCCGTTCTTTCTCACTCGTTTGTGATCGGTACGCAGTTTCAAAAATCTCATGTGCTCTCCGTGGCGTTGAACTCCCAGAGTACGGAAATATTGACTAGAAGATATCGCAAAGCGCGGCTTTGCGATCAGTTCAAATTTTTTCATGTAACTATGGGTTTTATCAGTAGTAATCGGGCGAGATCGACTTCAAATAAAACGTCCGAGACTCACGTGAGTTTTTCTGCACGTAGAAAAAAATTTAGATCGAGGTAAGGGGTAAATGATACTTGTGATGGATGACTGTGATATCTAGGATAATCAGTACGATTAAAACCGTCATTAAATTCGTATTTTCTTTAGGCAAAAAAGGTCCTATGACGGGCTGAGTAATGACACACAAATACGTGAACATCCACCTAAAATTCATCCCATCGATAAGACCGATTTAAGTTGTAGCTTTTCAATTCTGTTTTTTTATCAAGCGCGTAGTTAGTCAGTGTATTAGTTAGGGCTGGGCATAACTGATGGCTCGCCACACCATTTGTAGGTTGGGACGTTACCCCCCTTCCATTTACTCGCTATGTTAGTTGGTTAAATCACCCTACATGATTTATCGCATCCTCATGCTCTACCACAACATAACGAATCATTACCGTTAACTTGTTTATCTCTGCAACCGCAGAACGTCTCCGTCGAGGACGAAAAGAGAATTGTCATTCATTTTTTATCACCCAATTATTTATTGTCGTTGGCGTAAGTGATCCGCATCGACCTAGGTATGAATCCTAGTAAATGAGTATTACGACTAGAAACGGCATATCTCGCTAATGACTTATCTAAATTACTCGTATTTAGCCATATCATCGAATAAGCGTAAGGGGATCGTTTTAGGTAGTGTTGTGCGATCATTAGTGAGTGATCTACGAGCTTTGTTACATTCGGTACATGTTTGTTTGTCGTGCTAGTCGAAGATAAATTACAGCGTTTTTATGTGGATAAGTGATTGAAAGTCTGACAAATACCAGTTATTCACATTATCCACAGTATTTATAACAGTATATAACCTCTATAGGATCTATAAGGTATATAAGATCTATAGAGAGGTAAAAATCCTTTATAATCATGTATATAAACACTTTCAGGTTACGTATTTTTAGTGTTATTGATCTTATTTTTAGTCTGATTGATCGTTTAATTAGTACATCGGTAACAGATTTTTAGTGTACACGATCGTTTTATTAGTGTTGGGGTCACATATTTTTAGTGTCTAAAACGTTTTTATCCACTGCACGGGAATATTGGTCAAACAATGTTAGCATTTCTTTGAAGGTAACAGGAATTTAGTTAATAAATGCGATCTTTCTCCTTGAGGTTACGGAGATTTAGTCTTACTCTTATTTGAGACTAAAAAACTGTTACCTGAAGCTAATTACTATGACAGACCACCGCCAACTGATAACCACAGAAGACTACAGAGAGTTGCCTAACGACTTTTTTAAGAAAAGTCATGCACTTGTATTCAGTCAGCTTGGTTTGACGGCTCGTGAACACGATACATTTGCACTATTCTTATCGCGTTTGCACGAAGATCATTGGGTCGCCTATCAAGAAGGCCGTCATGTTTATGCGCCTGAATACACCTTCCAGTCTGAAGTATTGAAAGAGTGGTTTGGCTTATCTGCAAAGCAGTTATACCCAACATTAAAACCAATGGCTAAGCGCCTTTCATCCCGTAAAGTCGGTCTTATGAACGACGCTGAGCAAGAGTTTGATTTTATGCCACTCTTTAGTCGCGTTGCTTATAAGAAAGGGGCCTTGATCATGGTGCCAAACGCAGAGCTTATGGATGCATATTTGGCTCAATCGGCGGGTCATGCTCAGATCAATCATCTCTCTTTTAGAAGCTTGAAGTCAGAGCATTCTAAGCGTCTGTATAGTATTTTGTCTCGCTTCAAGAAACCTGGAATGAAACTGCATGAGCAGTCTATTGAGCAACTGCATGGACTGTTCGGCTTATTAGATGAGAAGGGTACTCTAACGAAGTCGAGCTATGGCAATAATAAAGTTTTCCTAGAGCGCTGCATCCGTAAGCCAATTGAAGAACTCTCCTCTAATGAAGAGGTAAAGAAGGAGCTCGCGTTTCTTGTCGACGAAGAATCTGGCTCATATGGCTACAAATCGCGTTATCGAGGTAAGAGTATTGTTGCTCTTGAGTTTCTGTTTGAGTGGAAGCAAAAAAGCGACAACAAAGGCGAAGCACAAGAGCGTGCTAAACTTGCTGCAGAAACGGTGCCAGACAACCCAATGTTGCTGTTGGCAAAAGAAGCATTCAACATTGTTCTATCGTATCCGGTGAATGGTGAGCTGACTGATCAACATAAATTGGCAATAGAGAGCGTGCGCATGGGGATTATCACTATGCCTTCAGACATGCAGTTTGATTCGGTCTTCTACCATCGCATGGAGCTTATGGAAAAGTAATTTCAGGTAACAAATTTTTAGTGTTTCGCTTCCGACACTAAAAATCTGTTACCTTCAGTGATACAGATCTCAAGTTTTATATACATCACCTTTGTTATGACGTCTAAGGTAATCAACCAAGGAAAGGTTCATGACAACCTATGCTTATCTACGTGTTTCCACCGACGCACAAGATACTCAAAATCAAAAGCACGGCATTCTCGAGTATGCGAACCAGATGGGGATCGCCGACATTCAATTTATTGAAGATACGGCTTCCGGTACCAAAAAGTGGCATAAGCGTAAACTGGGTCACTTGCTTCAGGAATTGACGGTTGGGGACACTATCATCTTTGCAGAGATAAGCCGAATAGCACGTTCAACATTATAGGTGCTCGAAGTACTTGAATTGTGCTCCTCCAAAAAAATCCACGTTTTCATTGCTAAGCAAAATATGCGTCTCGATGGCACTATGCAGGCAACCATCACCGCAACCGTTCTTGGATTGGCGGCAGAGATAGAACGCACCTTTATTTCCACTCGGACCAAAGAAGCGCTAGATGCTAAACGCAAGCTCGGGATTATTGGCGGAAGGCCAAAAGGCCCTGCGAAACATCTTAAGCTCGATAAGCAAAGAGACAAAATTATCGAGTACCTACAAATGGGTCTTACCCAAGCCGCTATCGCCAAGTTGCTTGATATCTCGCCAAGTACCTTGAGCGACTATATTCGACGTCATGATTTGCGAAATGTTGTTTCCACTAAGGACCGTAAAGAGCCTGCGTTTCCATTGTAGGTGTTCAAAAAGGTGTACTTTAAGGACACCTATCAAAAGGATCGTTTTTAGTGTTCACAAACTCCTATTGATATCTAATGGACATGACCATTATAGTTAGTGTAACTAAATGAACATATTAAGGCGTTAACTCATGCTAATTGGCTATGCCCGTGTCAGCTCGAGCGATCAGTCGCTCGACATTCAGGTTGAACAGCTCAAACAGGTTGGCTGTGAAAAAATCTTTCAAGAGAACGCGAGTGGTAAAAGTGCCGAGCGTGAGCAGCTGAACGCTTTAATCGATTTCTCTCGGGAAGGTGACACCATCCATGTGATGAAAGTGGACCGTTTAGCTCGTAACACTATCGATGCCCTGCAAATTGCTGATGCGCTGGCAAAGAAAGGCGCGGGCTTAGTCTTTCACGATCTGGGCAATGTCGACATTAATAGCGATGTCGGTCGAGTCATTTACACCACGATATCGGCGTTCGCAGAGATGGAAAGAAAACGTATCTTACAGCGCTGTAACGAGGGCAGGGAGCGAGCACGAGAAGAGGGAAGGCACCTCGGCCGATTTCCTAATAGGCAGCTTCATGAGCGTATTCAGGAGCTTGCAGGGCAGGGGATGAATAAGCACGCGATCAGTAAAGAGTTAGGGTGCAGCCGGACGACGGTTTATAAGGTATTGTCGAGTCAAAAGGAAATAAAAAATGAAGCTTGATTGGGAGCTATCTCCAAGCAGTATCGTAAAGTGGAAGACGTTTTATGAACAAAATAAAGATAGCAGCTTTGTTCAGAATCGATTTAAAAGGAATGTTGATCGAACTGAAGAACTCGATCTAAGCGAAAATGCAATTTGGAACGCATTTGTAATGTGCCAGTTGACGACGGCCCAGCGTTCAGGACCTACATCTACGGTATCCAAATTTTTAGAAAGCATTAGCCCAATGCTTGATTATAGGACTTGCTCAAATGCTACAGATCCGAAAAGTTTCTTCCATAAGGAGCTAACCTTTGCAAGGGTTCGACGTACCAAGATTATATCCAATAACCTAGCTGACACTCTGTATTGGTTTAAACAGCAGTATATGGAGGAGGTTAAGGCTCTCGTTAAGAAGACTTACTCGCAAGGTACGCGAGTGTCCGAAATTGAGTTGGCTGAAGCTTTATCTGGATATAAAGGAATAGGCTTAAAGCAGTCTCGAAACTTTGGTCAATATCTTGGGGTAACTAAATACGAAATTCCAATTGATAGCCGGGTAATTAAAAAGTTAGATGAATTCGGGAGTAGTTTTCTTCCATCTGCTCATGCCTTGACCTGTCCGCAAGTATACCGAGTGGTTCACAATTTGATTGATCAGATTAGTGCAGAATTGGGTATTATGCCGTGCATTCTAGATGCTTGTATTTTCTCTAGTTTTGACACTTAATTCTAGGTGGCCTTGCTAACCACTTCAGCCCTGTCTGGCCACAACCTACCCGTTGTCACAAAAATTCATGTCATGGCCTAAGCTCGTGCCACTACGTGACACAGGCCATCACATAAATGTCACAACGGGCAGGGCGGCACAGCCAGGTCTTCCGTAGCAAGGCCCCTTAAAAGCTCTGTTACCAACCCCAAACCCCAAGCTTGGGGCCTTTAGTTCAAATTGAACATAATGTGGAATAATACAAAATAGCACGTGCCTATTCGTCAGCAAGCTGTCGGGCACTGGGCTACTTCAAGTATTATTGGACATTATGTGTAAA
>NZ_JAEFCE010000053.1:0-34980 GCF_016406055.1 Vibrio sp. IB15 | reverse complement strand
AAACCTCAACTTCCTTAGCTCGGCGGCTTATACAGGTGTAGTGTGGGCAAACAAGTGGGATGTTAGCCAGCTTAAATACGGAGTCTAGAAATCCTTGCAGCGCTCTCAATGGCATAGAGAACACGCGTTTCACCATCAATGCAGTAGTAATGGCTAAGTCGCTGAACCGGCGAGGTCTACCACGCTTGCCTTGTTTGTTTTGCTTCCACTCGGCTATCGCTTCCTCATCAATCCAAAAGGTCAGAGAACCACGATTGGTTAAGGCTTGATTGTACTGCTTCCAGTTAGTTGTTTTGTAACGAGGTTTAGGCATGAGGCTACGACGATTAAAAGGTGTAGCTGATCAGATCGTAGCTTCTTGATTTGGTTCCATCGATTTACGCAACAAAGCCATTTCTACTTGATCGATTCTTATGTTGGTGACCGGTAGGATATATACCAGCAATGAAAGTTCAGCTTCACTTTTACCCATTGGATTTCAGTGGCTACTCAATAACGAAGTGAGCTTGGTGGTTTTATGCTCTATAGGTCAGGCGCCTATTTTTATGCTTGTTAGCTTTGAGACTTTATCTATCGTTTTAAATAAGTATATCAAGCGTGCAGCTCTGCCGACTGTACCTTCAGAATAGCAAACAACGCGACTTTTCCGTGTTTCATTTTTTCTTCAACTAGCACATAAATTTGTACAGTCAGAGAGGTGTCAATCAATACTGATGATGTCTATCTTATTGAATATTCTAGTTTACTTTGTGTGTTGAGATTTCTTTACTAATAAACATATATGCATTTTATGTCATATTGGTTGTTAGCACGTATGTTTGTGGAGGGAACCACTACAAATTGATATAGGAAATCCAATGAAAGTAATCTTATCTAACCTTGGGATAGCGACAACATGTCTATTTTCTTCGTTCGTAAATGCGCAACCCCAGCTCCTCGTTCAGCCAGAATTACCTGTTATTGCCAATGAAGTTGAGTATCCACTGTCCCATCAAGCGTTGATTGAGACATCGGACAACCTATATAAACAGCGAATAGAGCATGTGGGGGCATCATTCATTAAGCTTCATTTCAAGTCGCTTGTCGTACCAAAGGGCAGTCTATTGCGCTTGAGTTCGAGCACCAGTGATGAAGTGGTTGAGTATAGTGACAGCCAGACAGATTGGTTCGCTCAGTCTATTTCAAGTGAACGCATGTTGATTGAGGTTGTGCCAAACTCAAAGGGCCAATACGCTGAGTTCGAGATAGATTACTACATGGCGGGCAAGAGTGCAGACGAAGAGGCATTGGCAACGTTATCGACATGTGGTGTTAATGAGCGCAGAGACGTAGCCTGCTGGGAAGAGTCTCATCCAGATAAGGTGGCTTGGACAACTCCGGTTGCAAGGCTACTTATTAATGGGCGTAGTTTATGTACCGCTTGGCGTGTGGGGCCAGATAACCATATGTTCACCAATAACCACTGTGTCGCATCAGAATCAGAACTGAGAAATACAGAGGTATGGTTTAACTATCAGCGTCGTACTTGTGATGGCTCTATGGCTACTACGGTAAAAGTCATGGGGAGTAAGATACTCAGTACTGATTATGATTTGGATTACACACTTTTCACTGTTGATGATTTTTCAAAAATTGAGTCGTTTGGTTATCTAGGCCTAGATGACCAAGAGCCAATCTTTGGCGATGGTATTTACATCCCACAACACGGAGCTGGTAAGCCGAAAGAACTTGCAATTGAAAGTGACCAAAATGGCTCCGGAATGTGTCAGATTGATGTAGCTTCAACTGGTGGGCGAAGTGCTAATACCGACACTGGTTATTTCTGTGACACCATTGGCGGTTCGTCTGGTTCACCTGTTTTGCGTACTGACAACAACAAAGCGATTGCGCTGCATCATTTTGGAGGTTGTGAAAATCAAGGCGTAAAAATCAGTAAGATTTGGCCACTCGTGTCTTCATACTTTGGTGATACGTTGCCAGGTGGCTCAGTCGGTGAGCCGAACAATGATATTCCTGAGGTCACTTTAGGAAACTTGATTAGCGATCTCGCCGCGACGTCCGGACAACAGAAATTGTTTGTGCTCAAAGCAGCAAATCGTACTACGAAGGTGAATGTTATTATGAAGTCTGGAGTAGGGGACGCTGATCTCTACATTCGTTCTGGCACGCAACCAACGAAAAGTACTTACGATTGCCGACCTTATCGCTCTGGCAACTTTGAAACCTGCGAGGTGCCTAGGGCTGATGAAGATCTCTACATCATGATCAACGCGTTCCGAAGTTTTTCTGGCGTATCTCTCTTATTGTCAGAGTCTCAATCATAGTCGTGAAATCAGCTTACGATATGAATAATCAAGGCGAACCTATTAGGTTCGCCTTATGGTTTATAATTAAACAGAATAGTGAATAAAAAGAATCGTTGTTAGTGATAGTTGAATATTTCTTGATTGTTTAAATTCTAAATTATTAATAATAAACGCCATGTCTCTATTAAGTTTCTCTCACTAACTTTATATCCATATTAAAATTAAGTTATTTAACCTTCGATATATAAAATATACCCGACGCCAATCTTTAATATTCATAAAAGCAATCATTGCTTCCACCAAGATCACAAATATTGATATGTATTGTGTTGCATATTTGGTTTCTGAGTTATTTTCCTGCCGCCAATCACAAAGGAAAAATAACAATGAAAAAAACAATAGCTTTATTCTCTGTAATCTCCTCTCTTAGTTCGTTTGCTTATGCTGATAATACTAATGTTATTACTGGCGAATCACCGGAAGAGGTTTACGTTCAATATCAGTCTATCAACCAAGTTACCGAGTCGATGAAGACAGAGGGGTTCACGATGCATCGCTGTGGAATCAAGGCTCTGCGTAATAATATCCAAGCGACTCAGAGCCTTGAAGTTCCTCATAGTCAGATCCAGTGTGTGTACTCTAAACCAGGCGCATCAACCAGTGATGAGTCTGAGTTGATCTACTGGCACCTGAATGTGCTTTATAGCATGGAAAGTGGACACTTTATTGCGGATAGTGAGTTTACCGAACGCTACACTAGCGAGATCTATACACATAGCCCTGAGTACCTTCTTGATATTGGTCCACATTACTACCGTCAGCGTTCTGAAGTTGAAGCGTTGGGAATGAAGGTCGGCGAATGTAATCTACAAAAAATTTATTACTTCAGCGCGCCAACAGAAGAGTCATATTTATCTGATATTGCATCTTGCCCTGTATATAAAGCTGACGGTGAATTGTCTGGTAATATCACCGTTGAAATTAACCATACACCGGCTAATTTCGGCTATAGTGAGAGACTTGTTCAATTTTACGCTATTTAATCCTGGGCATTTTTAAATCGATTTTATATTAACAATCTGACTCCTATTTATTTAGTTATTCTAAATTAGTATTAAATAAAAAAAGGGTTGGTACTAAATACCAACCCTGTAATTGTTAATAAACTACAGCGAACTTTAGAACTTAACCTGATAGTTCAGAGTATAAGTACGTCCACGGCCTTTGTATTGGTACAGCGCATCGCTACCGGTGTACCAGTGTTGAGCACGTTGGCTCCAGGTTGTGTAGTAATCTTCGTTTAGCAGGTTCTTAATACCAAAGCCCAGATTACCAACTGGAAGCTGGTAGCTACCTGTGAAATCAACTACTGTGAAGCCATCTAGCTCACGTTGATCTGCATCTTTGTAGTCAAACATAGTTAGGCTTTGTAGCTTCAGGCTATAGTCATTGTCGTACCAGCCAACCCAAGCCCCCGCTTTAGAAGTGCTCGCTTCCATCGCCTCGTGATCTTCCCAGCCAGTGTCTGTTTCAATTTCTGTCACAACATAGTGACCTAATAGACCAAGCTGTAGCATGTCTGTTGCCCAGTAGCTGATTTGAGCTTCCGCGCCGTAGACACGTTTAGGCTCTGCAAGACCTGATATCGATAGGTCATCTTCGTACTGAACGGTTGCGCTTGAGTGCGAGTAGTAGATTGCAGATTGTAGTGAGATATTATCTAAATCGTTACGGTAACCCAATTCGTAGCTGTCGGTTTTGATTCCATCTAGCTTAGAAGCGGCGACATCTTGAGTAGCGCTCTTGCCGTAGAAGCGATATAGCTGAGGGATATCGAAACCTTGTGAGAAGTTAGCCCAAATCTGAGAAGTAGGATTTAGGTGATAGATAGTACCAAAGTTAAACAAACCTTCAGCGTAATCTGTTGAGCCACCAGGAATGAAGTCCGAACTAGAGGTCGCTTGGAAGTCAGACACGTCTATGTCCATTTTCTGATAGCGATAACCTGTTTGTACTGACCAATCATCAGTAATGCTGTATTCCGCTTGAATGAAGCCAGCGATAGATTGAGTGTCGATCCCCGGGTAACGACCTTGCATTTCACTGATGACGTTTACTAAACCTCCCGTAGCTTCGGTCGTAGCTTGATCGTAGTTCGCTCTGTCGCTATCAAATTTATCGATGTAACCGTCGATACCGTAGGTCAGATTCCAAGAGCCAAATGATCTATTAAGTGCCGCTTTTATTGCAAAAATATCAGTAGATTGGCGAGAGGAGTTAGTCGATAGAGTTGTCTTGCCATCAACTGTGTAAGGCATGAAGGTGTGCTCTTCGGCACGGTAAGATAGTTCAGCAATTAGCTGATGGTTTAAGAAGTTGTTGTTGCTGTATGCCGCACTTAACATGACACGCTCTGTGCCTTGTTCTCGATCCGCTGAGTAGCCCTCTCTCACATCAACAAACTGGAAGTTACCGCTACCATCTTTATCAAAGTAAAGGCCGTAAGGAGTGTCTTGTTGGCTATTGTAGTACTGAGCCAACAAGTGTAGTTGTTGACCTTCAGCAACATTAATTTGTAGGTTACTCAGTAGGTCAATGGTCTCGTTAAACTGAGTCGAACCCTGAGTCATATCTGGAGTTACCATCTCACCATCTGCATCGAAATAGCCTTGTGTTTTGGTGTAAGCGACCGATGCGCGTCCCTGAATTTTCTCGTTTCCACCTGCTATTGACTGAGCCAGTTTGTAGTCAAAATCTTCGCTTGATGAAAAGCCTGAAGTCCCACTAACAAATGATTCAAATTCGACTTCTTCACCAGACGCTTTTTTAGTAATGATATTGATAACACCACCCGAAGCGCCGGCACCGTAAATTGATGTTGCACCAGAGAGTACTTCAATGCGGTCGATGTTGAATGGGTCAATTGAGTCTAACTGACGGCTTATTGATCGAACTGATTGTAGAGATATACCATCAATCATTACCATCAGGCTGCGACCGCGTAGGTTTTGGCCAGCGTGAGTGCGACCACCACTGCTTACATCCAGTGAAGGGATAGTAGCAGCTAGAATCTCATCAAGGCTTTTGCCACCGCGGTATTCTTGCTCGATAGTCTCTGAGTTAATGTACCAAACGGTACCAGGGATATCACTGATGGCTTTAGGCGTGCGGCTAGAAACCACCACCATTTTTTCTTCAGTGGTTAGATCTTGAGCTTGGGCTGTAAATACTGTGGTTACTGCCGCAACTGCTATTGCGACGGTGGAAAGCTTGAAACTTCCTTTTTCGGTCTTCATTTTTTTCTCTGCATTTATCAATGAAAGGCTGCACACATTTCTTTTGGCGCGGTGACTCTATTTTTTATTGTGTTTATCCAGACTCAACAGAGTGGTGAGTAATGACGAATCGGATAGGTGAGTCGTTATTACTGCTGTTTCAGCTCTCAGTCTAAATAAGAATCATTATTATTGTATTTTTGATGCGAAAAAACAATATGGGAGTGCAAATTATTTTTTAAATGTAACAATAACGTCTGTTGTGTAGGATCGTTCAAGCCCAGCCTTTATGTCTGGTTTTATCGTTTTATCCTAAGTTTCTTGATTCAATTTATATTTTTTCGTGATGGCGAGAGAAGACGTAAAGTTAACGCGGAGGAGACGAGCAGCATGAAACTATGCTGCTCCTAGGTTAGTTGTTTTTTCCTGAAATACTGCTGAGTAATTGTTCTCGTTGTTCGTGCGATACGTTCATGACATTGTTGTAGGTGCGATTCATTACTCGTATATCGTTTTCGAGCAATTGGGCTAGCTGTGTTGAGGCACTTTGATTGTCGCCTGCCAGAACCAGTTCCATGATGTCCAAGCGGCGCTGGCATGACTTGACCACGGAAGATTGGATATGCATAGAGACCAAATCAGTAGCCTTACGCAGACGATTTTGTTGTTGCATCATCCCCAACAAAAAGCGGTTTCCGGAGCTGGCTGCGAGCAGTTCATGAAAGTCGACACTTAGTGCGAAGAGTTGACTAGCGGAAGTCGATTTTGGATTGTTGATGGCGTAGATATGGCGATCTCGGCATGCTTCTAGTTCGTTACGCTTTAAGTTCCATGTCGGCTCAAGTAGTCCTGCCGGTTCAAAGATCAAGCGGCATCGATAGCTCTCGGTATGCCTTTCAAGTGTGTTTAGAACACCATCAAGTTGCCATTTATAGCCGGGGCTGCGGCGGAAAATACCATCGCTTTCTAGTAGACGAGTGACATTTTGAATTTCGCCACGATTAGCCTCATATCGTTCTTGTAAGTCTTTTTCCGAGAAGGAACTGTTTAATTCCCCAAAGAACAGGTCCATTAAAATATTCAGGTACAGTTGTTCTTGGCGGGGCTGTTCGTCGCCTGTCGGTACGTCTAGCTTGATATCAGCCGCGTCCATTTGAAGCACCGAACCTTTATAGGGAACAACCTTAGTCATGCCCTGACTCGACAAATGTTTTAAAACGGCGCGTATTGGGCTTCTTGAGACTTCGAATTGTTGTGCCAAAGAAGATTCATTGAGGCTGCTACCGGCTTTAGCGTCTTCGGTTTTTAAGCTAGCAATGACTTTAAATAGCAAGTCTTGTTGGAGCTTTGTAATTGTCGTTATGTCCATAGGGCTGACAAATCAGTTGATTATTGGAACCATGGTAAACATAAAAGTGCTCGAATACCATTTATTGTGTTTCTGCAACCAAAAAACAATTACCAGTATTCCGGATTAGCGATGCCGACTGAGAGGATAAAAGAGGGTTGAGGGGATAAACAAGGATTGAACAGACAAAGATAAAGATAGAATTGAAATAAGCCTCCACTTCGGAGTTCAGCGAAGTGAAGGGGCTTGTTGAAAGGTTACTTTCTCATTAGGTAAAGGAAGTAGCCGCCTCCAAGTAGAGAAGCAAGTAGCCCTGCAGGGAACTGCCAAGGGAACCACAACGTACGACCAATCCAGTCCGCTGCGACCATGATGTTCGCGCCCAACAATGCCGCTGTCAGCATTTGCGGAATTGCTCTATATTGGTGAAGCGAGCGGGCCATGTGAGGTGCTAATAGTCCGATGAAGCTCAGAGGACCAATAACGATAGTGCACAGCGTAGTCAGTGCTGCGACCAATAACAGCAAGGCTAAGCGAACTGTAGTTGTGTTCATCCCCAAACTGCTGGTGGTCACTTCACCCAGGTTTATAAGCTCAATCCAGCGATGTAGTGAAAGGGAAATAGCACCAACCATTGTCACACCAACAGCAAGTAAAACAACATCTTGTGTGGCAACCAGATACGTTGAACCCGATAACCAAGTCAGCAGCGCCGTGGCATTTTCGTTACCTGAACTCATCGTAATACGCAGCAAAGCATCAAGCCCAGCACTTAGCGCGATACCGGTTAACAGAGTTTGCGTTGGCGCGAAGTTGTGCTTTCTGCCCATCAACCAAACTACAGCCGTAACAGATGTTGCTCCAAGTGTACCAAGCAGCATTTGTTCTTCGCGTCCAATCGAGTTGCCCCAGAGTGTGCCGAGAACCAGCGCTAGGGAAGCACCTGAACTTATGCCCAACACTTCCGGACTCGCCATCGGGTTATTTGAAATACGTTGAATAATGGTGCCCGCGAAAGCGAGGCCAATACCGGCTAATAGTGCAACCAGTACTCGTGGCGTGCGCAATTCAAATAAGGATTCATGAATCTCAATACTCCAGCCGAATTGATTTTTACCGACAGTGAGCGCAATCAAACATGTAACCGCCAATACTAAAGACATAGCAATCAAGGTTTTGGCCGTATTAGCTCGCTTGTACTGTTCAATATGCTCGTTACGGCTCTTAAGATCCGACTGAAGTTTAGTACGTTGCAATAGCCACAATAAAAATGGAGCGCCAAGTAATGCCGTCATTGCGCCCGTTGGCAGTAGCTCACCACCAAAACCTGAGAATGGCTGAATCACTAAATCGACAATCAACAGGATTAAACTACCGATCAAGCCACTGGTTAATATTTGTTTAGCTAATGATCTAACGCCTAGTAGCCTTGCAATCGCTGGGGCAACAATACCCACAAAGCCAATTAAGCCCACCTCACTGACTACCGCAGCGGTGATAAAGATTGCGAGAGATAGACACAACAGTTTGATTTGCTTAATGTTCACGCCTAGCGAAGTGGCAACATTATCACCAAACTGCAATGCAGATAATGGCCTTTGCAGGACGAGCAGTAGTAGAGTTGGAATGGCAATCAGGGGTAATAAAACTTGAACGCTAGACCAATCATTTTGGTTAAGCACACCTGCGCCCCATACGAATACACTGGTGAGCTGTTGCTCATGCAGCATCAGTAGCATGGTGTTGAGTGATCCTAAAAATAGGCTCACGACCATACCCGCTAGAACCATATGTAGTGGCGAAAACCCACGTGTAGAGCTGAGTGCAAAGACTAAACCCGTAGCAAGGCAGCCACCAATGAAAGCAGGGATAAAAAGAGGAACAGCGACACTTGTCGGGGTTAAAAGTAAACCCAATACCATACCTAGCTCTGCGCCCGCAGCGACACCAAGTGTCGTCGGTGAAGCAATAGGGTTACGCAATACAAACTGCATCACACAGCCGGCGACTGCTAGTGCAAAACCACAAAGGAGTGCAACTGCAAGTCTCGGTAAATAAGTGAGATGGGTGATCAGGTGTTGGTAGTTCGCTGAATCAAAATGAAAGAGCGTATCCCAAATCAACCCAATGCCTTTCGAGTAAGGTGCGGTTATCTGAAGTAGCGAGCTGATAAGGAGAACAGCCGTAACCGATAGGGCGACTGCTTTAACGTGAGTTCTTGCCACTGCTGAACCTTCAATCTTGGTGGTTGCTATCATTTTTGGATCAGTAGTTCTGTTATGTGGTCACTAAATCTTTGCGCAGCGATAAGACCTCCGAAGGTCCAGATGCTCGGAAGCTCATACACTGAATCTGTTCTAGTGAATTCCATAGCCTGCCAAAGTGCAGATTGAGTAAGTTGATTTTTTTCGTTTTCAGTCAAAGGACCAAAAAGCATCACGTTTGTTTGTTGATGTTCCGCGAGCCTCACGACACCTGTGGTGCTAAAGCCCCAAAGGTTAGTCGGTTCCTGCCAATCGTTTTTTAGCCCCATCGCTTGAATGGTTGCTTGCGCCAGTGAACCTTGGCTGTGAATTCGCAAAGTTTTATCGTTGATGAAACGTGCAAAGATCAATGGCTTATCTGAATTGCCTGCTGCTTGTATTTTCTCACCGTTGTCGTGAAGTCGCTGCTTTGTGTCTGCAATAATTTGTTGAGCTCTTTGTTCTTGGTCGAACAATTTACCAAGCGACAACGTAATCGCCGTTGCAGATTCAATCGGCTGCTTCTTTTGGCTGTAAACGCTATAAACTAACACCGGAGCAATTTTATTGAGTTGGTGATAAGCCGCTGCCATGTGTTCGCTAATTAGGATGACATCAGGCTTCAACTTAGTTAATAGTTCTAAGTTAGGCTCGCGTCGAGAGCCAACATCGGTGACACCTTGGTTCAACTCTGGCTTCACAACCCACTGTTGATAGCCTTTGGCATCGGCAATGCCTTCTAGCTCAACGCCAAGGCTGAGCACCGTTTCTGACAAAACCCAATCTAACGCCACAACTTTTTTAGGGGTTGTTTCGAAAGAAGCGGTTCCCATTTCGTGTGTGATTTCTAATGCATGAGGGCTCTCTAGCGCATAAGCATTAAATACGAATAAGACAGACAGTAACGCCATGAACTTTTTCATAACAGATTCCTCATCATTTAAGGGATATAACTGATTGGTTGCCCTGTTTCAGGGTGGTCGAATAGCGCCAGCTCCATGCCGTAGATTTTCATCAGCGTTTCCGGTGTCATCAACTCTTTCGGAGAGCCTGAAGCGATCACTTCACCGGAGTGAAGAGCAATAAGATGGTCACTGAATTTTGCCGCCATATTGACGTCATGAAGTACCATAATCACGGTTAAACCCAATGATTGGTTAAGCTCTCGAATTAAAGCCAGTAGCTCATGTTGGTGGGCAACATCTAATGCAGATGTTGGTTCGTCTAGTAAAATACATTGGCTTTGTTGGGCAAGTAGCATGGCGACCCAAGCTCTTTGTCGCTCACCACCCGATAGGGTTGCAACAAATCGATCTGCGAAAGAATTCAAGCCTACCTTCTCAATCGCTTCATCGACAATTCGGTAGTCTTCTTTGCTGTATCTCCCAAATGCGCCTTTCCAAGGGTAGCGACCAAAGCAAACTAACTCACGAACGGTAACACCATCAGTAATAGGTGGGTGCTGCGGTAGGTAAGCGACTTGATGTGCAAACTCTAGGTTACTGTATGAAGACAGTGGTTGTTCGTTGAAGAACACTTCTCCCTGAGTTGGGGCATTTTGTCGACTCAGTAGTTTCATGAGAGTCGATTTACCGCATCCATTATGACCAAGTAATGTGGTGACCTTTTTGGGCTCAAAGGTTAATTGGGTAGGGGAGAGGATCTTCTTACCGTCGATTTCGAACGAGGCATTGGTAAGTTTGTACATAGTGAAATATGAAGTTGAGTTATAGGCTACTAGCCGTTAATGTAACATAATGAAAAATAAATGATAATCATTCTCCAAATCAATTAGTTTGCTGCTATTCATGTTGTTACCCACTCACTTGCTTTCAAAAATAGCTTAATCAATTTCGATATTATGTCCGTTATACAAAATAAAAAATTTCATTTAGTGGCTATTAGCCTGATTTCGGCGTTGATGGGCATAGGACAAAACGGCTTACTTGTCTCGTTACCGTTTCTGGTTGAACACTCTGCGTTCAGCTTACCTACTTGGTCTATATTTATCGCGATTGGAAGTTTGCTGTTTTTGCCTTCCGCCCCTTTTTGGGGAAGGTACAGTGATAAACATGGCCCAAAGAAAGTGGTGTTACAGGCATTATCTGGAATGGCGGTTAGCTTTGCGTTATTGGCACTGTTTGCAATGAATAGCGCCTATTTTCAATCGGATAGCCATAGTGCTCGCGTGTACATTGTCTGTTTTATCGGGCTGGTCATCGCACGAATTCTATATGGCTGCACGGTCGCAGGTTTGGTGCCGGCAAGTCAGCACTGGGCAATATTGTTGTGTGGCGAGAAGAACCGTTTGCAGGCGATAACATCGGTGAGTATCGGTTTGAGTACTGGTCGATTGATTGGCCCACTCATCTCTATTGTGGCACTCAAATTTTCTTATTTCGCACCGCTCATGTTGATGATTCTACTGCCGTGTGTTGCGCTAGTCTTAGCTATTTTCTTGCCTGAACCGGCAATGCTCATTACCAAGCAGGCACAGCGAGAGAGCGCATCGTGGCTGCCCCCAAAAGGGCTATGGGTGTTTTTGTCGAGCGGGTTGTTGCTTTGTGCGACAGTGGCATTAACGCAATATAGCTTCTCGCCAATCATTTATGCTGTTACTAGTTGGTCAACTGAAAAAGTGAGTGATGCGATTGGCGTATTATTAACCATTAATGCTGCGTTTACTTTTGCGACTCAAGTTTTGGTGGTTAAGAAAAGCAAATTGACGCCCACAACTATGTATCGCTTTGGCGCATTATGTTTAGTGCTTGGGTTTATCGTGTTGCTGATACCTGATATTTGGGTGTTTGGTGGTGCGATGATGTTGACGGCCATTGGTGCTGCGCTGCTTGTTCCTGCATACACGGTATTTGCGACTGAAAAACAAAGTGAAGCCCCGGGTGCTGCCGCAGGCTTCATTTCGATGTCTCACACACTTGGCTATGGAGTCGCATCGTTGCTGGCGTTTACTGCAACTCTCCATCCGCTATATCCAATTTACTTGTGTCTAGCCTTTGCGATACTCATTCTGGTCACATCGTTGTCAGTATCTAATAAAAACAGTTCCTTAGGGATAGAACGAGGCTAGTTTTAATCTCTCTGCGCATACACCACATCGCTACTTTCAGCTCGTAAGAATATCCAAGCGACTCAGAGCTTGGAAGTTCCTCATAGTCAGATCCAGTGTGTCTACTCTAAGCCTGGCGCATCAACCAGTGATGAGTCTGAGTTGATCTACTGGCACCTGAATGTGCTTTACAGCATGGCAAATGAACACTTTATTGCAGAGAGTGAGTTTACCGAGCGCTACACTAGCGAGATCTATACACATAGTCCTGAGTATCTTCTTGATATCGGACCACATTACTATCGTCAGCGTTCTGAAGTTGAAGCGTTGGGAATGAAGGTTGGTGAATGTAATCTACAAAAGATTTATTACTTCAGCGCGCCAACAGAAGAATCGTACTTATCCGATATTGCATCATGTCCAGTGTATAAAACAGATGGAGAACTGTCTGGTAGTATTACAGTGGAAGTTAATCACACACCGGCTAACTTTGGTTATAGTGAGCGACTTGTTAAATCTAACGCTATTTAATCGTGTGAAGATTTGAGTAGATTTTTATATTAACAATCTGACTCAAATTCATTTGATTACTCTAAATAGGGTTTTTAAAAATCGTATTTTAGACCAACTTGTGGCATGAATTCGCCTAAGTCGGCACCTTGAGCTTTAAGTTTTCGATAGCCGAGCGCTGCTTCAAAAGCCCAATTACTGCCGAATTTCGTATCTGAAATGGCATACGTTTCGTACAAGTCGATGTCCTGACCGCTCTCTTCAAGCTTACTAATGCTACCTAAAACTTTCAGCGTCCAATTCTCACTCATATGAATGAATGAGCCTAGCTCTAAACCATAACCATCCGCGGTGTAGCTCGCATCAGATATGTCAGGTGGTGTTATACCATTTGTGCCAGGAGTAAAGCTTCCGGTTGTACCTTTGTAGCTTTGTTTAAATGATGTCTTGTTTACTTTTATATAAGGTGAATAAGAGCCTAATTCGAAGTAGTAGCCAATGCCGAAATCTTGCTTAGTTGTTGAAGCATAGGTTGTTGTTGAAAAATGTTGGCTTTGAAAGCTAGGGCCATCAAATGAGCTATAGCTGATGTTGTAGTCAGCAAAGATATGGTCGTAGAAATTCCAAGATAAACGACCGTACCCACCAAGGCTACTTTCTGCATGCCCAATTACTGAGTCAGATAGGCCATCATCAATGCCATATTGAGCACCAAATGAGATAGAAGAGAAGTCATTCGCAGCAGCAGGTAAAGACGTTAACGCAGCAAGTAAAATTAAGTGTTTCTTCATGTGTAACTTCATTATTTGTAAAAAGTTGCGGCATTGTAATTACTTTATTTAATCTGTCTGTTGCGCAAACTAACATTCTGAAAATGATATGTAACAATTGTTTCCCTGTGGTGAATAATGTTGCTTATTGTTGGTTATGAAATCTATTCACCATTTTGATACACCACATCGCCACGCAGTACTGTCATCAGCACTTGAGTCTTGGCGATACCTCTTGCTGACAAGGTGGTGATATCTTTATTTAGAATGGCGAAATCTGCAGACTTTCCAACTTCAATTGTACCCGTAATATCATCAATTCCTAGGCTTTTAGCTGCGTTGAGGGTGTAAGCGTCGATGGCTGTGTAGATATCGGTTAGACCGGTTTTTCCCATGATCAAGCTATTCGCAATGCCAACCAGTGGGTTGATGTCGTGTACATTCCAGTCACTGCTTAACGTGATATTGGCGTCGGTTTTGAGGATTGCGTCGAGGTTCATCATGGCTTTCGCACGCCTAGCACCTAAGAAGGCATTAGCCCATTCGTGATCATGTTGCGCGATGTAGTCTGATCCAACTTGGAAATCTGCGGTTACGCCGAGTTGTTTAAATCGTGGAACATCCTCATCATTGATCAATTCAACATGAGTTAGCGTGTATGGCTTTTGCGAACCTTGCTTACGTACGTTCTCGATGGCATCTAAAGATTCTCGAACTGCGCCGTCACCAATGGCATGTATGTGGGCACTAAACCCGATTTTTTCTAGGGCCGTTAACCACTGTTTCATCTGTGCTGGTGGAATGTAGTTCAAGCCGTTAGGAGAGTTTGGTAAGTAAGTATCTAAGTACGGAGCGAGCGTTTTTGCCGTGCCATTGATAAAAATACCATCGCTGTACATTTTCACCTGGTCGACCAGCAATAGACGACTTTTGTCATCGGAATACATCTTCTCAAACACTTCCAATTGAGAAGGCATTGCCATAGAAGGGTAAACCCAAGGGCGCAATGAGACGCGCGCGGTGAGGTCTTGGTTTTGCTCGGCTTCTAGCCAAACATCATACCAACCGCGTTTCCAATACATTCTACCGTCACCTATGGTGGTGATACCGTGCGCGGCCGCTTCTTCAAGGCCGTACATTAAGCCTTGGTAACTTTGTTCGAAGAGTTCGCTTTGACTGTTCCACGCCATTTCCATGACTTGGTCACCGGCGTTGTCCAGTAAGATGCCATTGAGCTTACCGTTTGTAGGATCCTTTAAATATGCGCCGCCTTGTGGGTCTGGTGATTGGGGACTAATTCGGGCGATTTTTAGCGCTTTGGAGTTAACCCACATTGAATGTGAAGTCTGCTCCATGATCACGACTGGTCGATCGGGGAAGACACTGTCGATGATCTCAAGTGGTGTGTGCTCTGAATCACTGTTGATTGTGGATTCCAAAGAAAACCCATACCCCATTAACCATCCTTTGCCGTTTGAATCAGCATTGATTTTGCAGGCTTCTAAGTCGGGGATTTGTTCTTCAAGTGTTGCTTCTGAATCCAGCTCGCAAGTGCCACCCAGCTCCGAGGCGGCTTCAAAAACATGGCTGTGGTTGTCAATGAAACCCGGCAGAACAAAAGCATTCCCTAAGTCGATAACGTCGGTATCCTGCCCTTGAAATGTTTTGGCTTGTTCGAGATCGCCAATAAAAATGATCTTGCCATTATGGGTAACGATAGAGTCTGACTCTCGATGCCCGTATATATCGGCATTAGTGAAAATTTGGTCAGCCGCTTGGCTTTGCACTGCTGATTTAGCTTGTGCGAGAGCTAAATCAGCACCTAACATTGTGATTAAAGCGGCTAGTGCAGTGCGTGGCAGAGTAAGCTTGTTGTTCATTATTGTGTCTTCTATGTTCCACTGTTTAATAAGTATAGAAAGCGAGTGGTCAGTGTGAAACTTTACATGAATGACGAACAAAAGCCGGGATTACCCCGCGTATTGTGGCTTTGGTATGCCTTTCATCATGGTTATTGTTTCAAACTTTTAAGCAAATCATTCTTGTACTCGGTGTACGAGTGATAGCCATAAAGTTTCCACGTGTGGTCACCTTTAATATTGTGGCTGTAGGTGATTTCTCCGATCCACTGCTGACGTGTGGCATGAATCATATCGCGTATTTTTAATAATAAAGTGTTCATAGTTGCTCTCCTGATTAAGTTCACCTGCAGTATATTTAGCGGAGAAAGTTGGATGAGTACCGTTAGCGCAATGTCCAATACTTTTCAGTCAAAGTGCTCACTTAAATGGTTTGATGGGTATACTTTCAGTATTGGAGGGTCACAGAGTGTCGTAATGAAAGGTTACTTAGAAAAGGTGCCGCAAAGGATTGGTGCGTCATGGCGTTACAAGAAAATCGTTGAAGGCAGCAAGAGTTACGGTTGGCATCGACATGAAGAATATGAGATAGCGATTCATCGTCACTTCTCGGGGCATAGCTTTGTCGGCCACCACCAAAGCGATGTGTTCCATAACCATATGATTTTGGTTGGCCCAGATTTGCCTCATGCCATTTATTCGGAAGAGAGCAGTGATGACTCACGTATTTGCGAAACCCATGTAATTTGGTTTCGTAAAGATTGGATTGAGCCGTTGATCGCATGCTGTCGTGAACTTGAACCGTTACGTACACTACTAGAAGACTCAAAGAAAGGGTTGCAGTTTTCTCCTAATACCGCAGAGAGGGCAACACAACTGCTAGCTAAGGTGATGGATCAGCCTCCTCATCAACAGCTACTGACTCTATTCTCTCTGTTTGCTCTGCTGATTGATGACCAAGAAGTCGTGCAGTTAATTAACCCAACTTTTAACTCGGTTGAAGAAGACGAAGTCAGCGACAAACTAGATAAGGTCGAAGCCTTTCTGATGAATCATTTTATTCATGATATTTCAGTAAATGACTTAGCTAGTCATTTGTATGTTAGTGAAAGCAGCGTCAGGCGTCTTTTTCAAAAGCACTACAACGAGAGCTTCAGTCAGCGGTTGAAGAAAATTAGATTAAATGTGGCGTGTGATTTACTGCTAAATACAGCTCTGCCTGTGAATCTGATCATGGAAAAAGTCGGTTATGACAACCAAGCTAACTTCAATCGCCAGTTCAAATCTTATAAGCAGGTGACTCCGACTCAATATCGAGAGTCAATGAAGCGGCTTTGATTTATTCATCAACGAAACGATGTCCATAAACGTCTGAATAATTTAATGTTATATGAACCATGCTAATGGGGTTCACGTATTAACAAGGGCGTAAGTTAAGACTCAAATGACTTACTCGTATTACGATTAAAACAAGTCGAGGTTAGGATGAAGAAAATACTATTGCTGCTGAGTGTGATTTTATTGGGTGGATGTGTTGGCATGCCAGAAACCGTCAAGCCAGTTCAGCAGTTTGAATTGGATAGATACTTAGGAAAATGGTACGAAGTGGCTCGTTTAGACCACTCGTTTGAACGCGGCTTAAGTAATGTGAGCGCTGAATACAGCCTACGCGACGATGGCGGCGTGAAAGTGATTAACCGCGGCTATTCGGCTGAAGAGGGCGAATGGAATGAGGCTGAAGGCAAAGCGTACTTTGTTGAAGGTAGCGACCAAGGTTACTTAAAGGTGTCGTTCTTCGGTCCGTTTTATGGTGCCTATGTGGTGTTTGAATTGGAAGAGGAAGGATACCAATACGCGTTCGTCTCTGGGCCAGACACTGATTACTTATGGCTACTAGCGAGAACGCCTGAAGTCGCACCAGAAGTGATGGAGAAGTTTAAAGCGATGTCGAAAGAGCGTGGTTTTAATACCGATGAGCTGATCATTGTGGAACATACCCAATAAACCGATAGCTATTATTGGTGAGAGTGACTTATAAACGCTAAGGCACAGAGGATGAATTTCTCTGTGCCTTTTTCATTTTTTCAAAGATAGAGCGACAACTAGCGAGGCTGGTTTCCATTCAAGAAAAGTGCAACGCATTCGCGCGTGTAGCTGAGTCTTTCTTCATCGGATTCACCGCTATCATGACCGAAGAACGACCAATAGGCTGACTTACCATGAAACATCAGCAGCAGTTGACGAGCTGCAATGATCGGTGAGCTAGACGTCGACAGAGTAAGATCACCAGAATCTATTTTCGATTGCAGGTAATCGGCGAGTAATTTTGTCGTTTTTTGAGGACCGCTTTCTAAATAGATAGAGGCGATCTCTGGGTGAGTATTGGATTGACTGACCGCGTTCTGAAAGGTTTGTCGTGACTGTTCATCCAGCAATAAATCCTGAAATTTCACACCAAACTTCACCAATTCTTCTTCCAAAGTGGCGTCCATATCAAAGGCTGAATGGCTCAGTTCACGCTCGGCACATTTGGTTTGCATGCAGGTTTCAAAAAGTACGTCTTTATTTTTAAAGTGAGAGTAGACCGTTTGCTTGGAAACATTCGCTGCTTTGGCTATTTGATCCATGTTGATCTTGAAGCCATGTTCAGAGAAAAGCTTACTTGCTGCGGTTAAGATCTGCGATCTCTTCTGTTCACTCTTGATGATTTTCGTCACGTGCTTATTTCTCGCTACCTAGTGCTAACTCGTTGTGCGCTAGCATTATGCTTTTTGTGATGGTTTTATCAATCACTAACGATGAAACTTATTTTTAACATAATCAAACTAGACAGTCTAGTTTGGTTTGGTTAGTCTAAAAAAAGAACATAATTGAGTACCGCATAGGAACAGTGAGTATGTATAAATTGATGAAGGGAAGCGCAGTAGCCGTGGCGTTGTCGACTCTTCTTGTTGGGTGTGGTGAAAGCACACAAGCAGAGACAACCTCCGATGCAGCGAGCACTGCTGAATCGAACAGTGCTAGCTCTACAGTGTTAACGGTAGAAACTGTCGCTCTAGAGCGTTCTCCATCATACGAAGTACAACGTGAATATGTCGGTGTGGTAAAAGCAGGCCAACAGGCGAATCTCGGCTTTGAATTGGCGGGGAAAGTTAACGAGATTCTGGTGGATGTCGGTGACACAGTCACAGAAGGTCAGCCGTTAATCAAGTTAGATACTCAGCTGTTGAAGACTGAATCGAGCCAATTGAAAGCGCAAGCTGAAGAAGTGAAAGCGCAATTGAGCCTGGTTGCTGCGAACTTAAAGCGTCAACGTTCACTTAAAGCAAAAGGCTTCAGTGCCGAAGCAGAAATCGATTCGTTAACCAGTGAACAACGTGTATTACAAGCGAACTTGCTACGCATTGACGCTTCGGTAAAAGGTAACGATCTCAAGCTAGTGAAGTCGACGATTCTTGCTCCTTATTCAGGCACCATCGCCACTCGGTTTGTCTCGCTCGGCGATGTGGTCAATGTCGGTAATCCAACGCTCACTCTATTGGCATCGGAAGGCAAAGAAGCCTTTATTGGTATTCCTGCCCACCAAATGCAAAAGGTCACCTCACTCTCTGCTCCTAGTATCCGAGTTGGACGTAACGATTATGCAGTAGAGCTATTGAATCCGGGCGCGATGGTCGACACTCAGTCTCGCAGTGTTGGATTACGCTACCTATTTCCCGAGCCATCTTCGGTATTGGAAGGGCAACTGGCCTACCTTCAATTTGATGAACAGGTTGAGGAGCAAGGCTACTGGGTCCCTTTAACTGGATTGATTGATGGCTTGCGCGGTGTGTGGAATATCTTTGTGATTGGCGATGGTAACAAGGTTGAACGTAGAAGTGTTCAGGTGCTGTTTGCCAATAATCAACAAGCTTACGTGAGTGGTGCGATTGAGGATGGTGAGCAGGTTATTGCGAGTGGTTTGCATCGCTTGGTTCCAGGTCAAACTGTGAAGCCAGCTAGCGTTACTGCTGAATAGGAAATAGTATGAAAATCATAGAGACTATTTCCAATACCCGATTACTGATCTTAATGACCGCGCTGCTGATGGTAAGTGGCATTTCAGCCTTCATGACGCTGCCGCGCGCAGAAGATCCGGTGATCATCAACCGTTATGCGAACATCACGACGAGTTTTCCAGGCGCCAGTGCCGAACGAGTGGAAACTTTGGTTACAGAGGTTATCGAGAATAAGCTTCGTGAGCTGAGTGAAGTTAAACTGGTGAGATCAACCTCAAGGCCGAGCGTGTCTATCGTGACGCTTGAGCTTGATGACACTATCACCGAGCCCGAACCCGTTTGGTCGCAAGCACGTGACAAGCTGTCTGATATCGAATCCATTTTACCTGCGGGTGCCCATTCTCCCGATCTCGACAGTGAGCATACCTATGCTTTCACTACCATTGCTTCTTTGACTTGGTCTGGTGCTGATGAGCCTGACCGCTTAACACTAGGGCGTTATGCCAAAGAGTTAGCCAAGCGATTAAGAACCCTTTCGGGCACTGAGTTCGTTGATGAATACGGGATGCCTCAAGAAGAAATCCAGATAAGTCTGCGAACTGCTGATGCTGCAGCGCTTGGTCGCTCTAGTTCAAACATCGCAGAGTCGCTAGAAGGGGCAGATGCTAAGAACTCAGCAGGTGAACTGGTTAGCGCGTATTCTCGATTTGGTTTAGAGATTGAATCGGAACTCGATTCGATTGAACGTATTAAGCAAGTCCCTATCGCGACGGATAGCAATGGTCACATCATCCGCATGGAAGACATTGCTTCGGTAAAGCGTGGTGAGAAAACCCCACAAGATCAGATTGCCATTATTGATGGTGAACCGGGTGTGATCGTCGCGGCGCGAATGCACCCTGATCTTCGGGTTGATAGCTGGACTTCACGTGCTAATGCGTTGATCGACAAGTTTCAACAAGAGCTGCCAAGTAATATCGATGTCACCGTGCTGTTCAATCAGCAGGGCTATACCGAAAGTCGCCTAGATGATTTAGGTAAAAGCTTGATGATCGGTTTCGGTTTGATCTTGATTGTATTGTTCGTGACCTTGGGTGTCCGTGCGGCAATATTAGTGGCTATTTCGCTGCCACTCACTTCACTGCTTACGCTATCGATCATGAAAATGACTGGTGTGCCAATCAACCAGATGTCAGTCACGGGCTTGATTGTTGCGCTCGGGATCATGGTCGATAACGCAGTGGTGATGGTTGATACGATTCAGGCGTATCGATTGAAAGGGCAACACAGGGCAGAAGCAACCATGAATGCGCTGAAGCACTTGTGGGTTCCCTTACTTGGCTCAACCTTGACTACGGTTCTGGCGTTTGCACCGATTATTTTGATGCCGGGTGCATCCGGTGAATTTGTTGGTGGTATTGCGATTACCGTTTCTTTCTCATTAATCGGTTCTTACATTATCTCGCACACCTTAATTGCTGGCTTAGCGACAAGGTTACTGCCGAAACAATTGAGTGATGTGGACAAGAAGGGGCAACATCACTGGTACATGACGGGCTTAAGAGTTCCTGCTCTAACACGTTGGTTCTCATCTTCTGTCCGTTTTGGTGTCACACATCCAATCATCACTATTGTGTTGGTATTGTTGGTGCCGTTTACTGGCTACTGGAGCATGTCTCAACTGACTGAGCAATTCTTTCCGCCATCAGACAGAGACATGTTTGAGATTCAGGTTTACATGCCGCCGCAAGCCAGTATTTATGCGACGAAAAATACCTCGGAAAAAATAGACGACATTATTCATCGCTATCCAGAAGTGGAGCGTATTGATTGGCTAGTGGGCGCTAACTTCCCATCTTTCTATTACAACTTGCAGGCAAGGCAAAACAACGCTCCGTACTTCTCGCAAGCTATGGTCAAAACTGAAAACTTTACTCAGGCGAATGCGTTGATTCCTGAGTTGCAAAAGGTGTTGGATGAAGAGGTACCGGAAGCACAAATCTTGGTACGTAAGCTTAACCAAGGTCCTCCCTTTACTGCGCCAGTTGAGCTGCGTGTTTATGGTGAAAACCTCGATACTTTGAAAGCGATTGGTGAAGATGTTCGATTGATCTTAGCGGGTGTTCCTCATGTAACTCACACGCGAGAAACCTTGCAGCCGGGTACACCTAAGGTGTGGTTGAAGGTTGATGAAGACACGGCAAAACTCAACGGCATTTCACTGAATCAGTTTGCTGGCATGTTGCAAAACACCTTGACTGGTCGCGAAAGTGGCTCTGTGATTGAAGGCAGTGAGTCAGTACCGATTCGTGTTCGTGTTGCGGATGAAGCGCGTGAAAACCTAGTGCATTTAAGCAATATCCGTTTGCCAATCAGTTCTGAGGTCTACTCGACGGGCATTAATGTTTCGACTTTGGCTGAGCTTGAACTGACCACCAGTCGTGGTGCGATTACTCGTCGTAACGGGCAGCGTGTTAACACCATAGAGGGCTATATTGAAGCGGGCGTCTTGCCGCAAACCGTGCTCAATGAGTTCCAACACCGATTGGAAAGTTACGAAATTCCATCGGGCTACAGCATCGAGTTTGGCGGAGAGTCGGCAGAGCGCGATCATTCGGTAAATAGTCTTATCTCGAATGTTGCCGTTGTGGTTGTGTTGATGGTGTTAGTTGTTGTGATGTCGTTTAACTCGTTTAGGCTAAGTAGCATCATCTTTATGGTAGCGGCACTGGCTGGTGGGCTAGGGTTGCTATCGGTGTGGATCTTCGGCTATCCATTTGGTTTTACGGTGATCATAGCGATGCTTGGAATCGCCGGGCTAGCGATTAATGCAGCCATCGTTATTTTGACGGAGTTGAAACTGGATGAACAAGCCTCATCAGGCAATGTCGATGCGGTCGTAGAGGCGGTGATGTCGTGTACTCGTCATATCAGCTCAACTACGATTACAACCGTTGGCGGTTTTATGCCGTTGATTATTGCTGGTGGTGGCTTTTGGCCTCCGTTCGCGGTCGCGATTGTTGGCGGTACGGTATTAACCACACTTATCTCATTCTATTTCGTGCCCGTGGTTTATCACCTGATGACTAAAAAACAGCGCAAAACCGTGGCACCACAAGCTGCATAATTGACAAATCAGCGCCCTTATTTTCCTCGAAGTGGGAGAGTAAGGGCGTGCTTGTCTCTGTATTTTGACGGCAAAACGACTCCTTTTACTCGGCTTTGGCTTGATTAACCTTCTATTTCGATACCCATCATCGTGATGAAATGAAGCTTATTATTCATATTGGTAATGAATGCTTCGTGCTAACAATTTTATTTATGAATACCATTAAACTTGTATGTGAATTCATAAGTTTGAACTTGATCACGCTTTGTTTAATTCGCGATTTCTAATGTAGTTCATCGCTGTGGTGGTCGTTGACTACCTGTCTCTTCGTCCATTGTTTCTTTGCGATTCCTTTTCACAATTAGCTTTGCTGATGTAGCACGCTTATCTCGTGCACCTTTCTCTCGACTCATTTCAGCCATTCTACTTTCATAATTGGAAGGTTAGTTTTCAAGTTTGCTGGGTGAGCTTTCAATTCCAACTCCCCATAATGCTCCGAATGTAACAATGTATTTCAAAGTGTAACAATTAAGTCATAATTTTTGTGTGGTTTTAACCGTGCGGTAATGTTTTCACCAAGCAAAATTAGACTCAATTCGGCTTCCCTTTGAGATGCAGCGTTTCACATGCTCAACACATAAATATTCTAATGACCATGATAACCAGTACTCGGACGTTCGATTTGAGACTGGATAACCATCGAGAAAGTTAATGGAAGCTTCAAGATATAAACGCATTTTATCGAGAGCAAACCTGTCGAGGATTGGTTTGGTGGCAACTGCCCTGATGCTCGAAGGATGCAACTCCGCATTGCTCGACCCTAAAGGTAGTGTTGGCGTTCAGGAAAAAGAGCTGATTATTACTGCTTTACTCCTGATGCTGATTGTCGTTATCCCTGTGATCCTAATGACGGTCTACTTTGCTTATAGATACCGCGAAACCAATACCACGGAAGAGTATGCACCTGACTGGGCGCACTCGACCAAGATTGAAATCGTTGTATGGACGATTCCAATCATCATTATTGCGATTCTTGCGACCATCACTTGGCGTTCAACACACGAACTGGAGCCATCTAAGCCTCTAGAAAGTGATGTACAGCCAATGGTGATTGAAGTGGTATCGCTGGACTGGAAATGGCTGTTTATCTACCCGGAACAACACATTGCAACGGTTAACTACGTGGCATTCCCGAAAGATGTTCCTGTTACGTTTAGGCTGACTTCAGACAACATCATGAACGCGTTCTTTATCCCGCGTCTTGGTTCGCAGATCTACGCGATGCCGGGAATGGTGACCAAGTTGAACTTGATTGCAAACCACGAAGGTGACTTCAAAGGTTTTGCGTCGAACTACAGTGGCGAAGGTTTCTCTCAGATGAAATTCACAGCATCAGCACTGCCTGATCAAGTGGCATTTTTAAACTGGGTGGAGACGGTGAAGGCAAGCCCTGATCGCATTGAAGATTGGGAGCAGTTCCGTTCACTGGCTGCGCCAAGTGTCGCTGAACCTGTGACGCTGTTTTCTAGTGTCCCACCATTTTTGTTCACTGATGTTGTGACCCAGCACCCTGGTTCAATGAACTGTTTGCCGGAAAACCAAGGATAATCGTAATGTTTGGAAGATTAACTCTAGAGTCCATTCCCTACCACGAACCTATTATCGTCGTGACACTTGCGGTGATTGCGCTGGTTGGTTTGGCTGTTGTTGCTGCGGTAACGAAAGCTGGGAAATGGCAATACTTATGGAATGAATGGTTTACTTCAGTAGACCACAAAAAACTGGGCTTCATGTACATTGCCGTTGCAATGATCATGTTGATTCGTGGTTTTGCCGATGCGGTAATGATGCGCAGTCAGCAGTTGTTATCAGCGGCAGGCGAGAGCGGTTACTTACCACCGCATCACTATGATCAGATCTTCACCGCTCATGGTGTGATCATGATTTTCTTTGTGGCGATGCCGCTGGTTATTGGCTTGATGAACATCATCGTGCCGCTACAAATTGGTGCTCGTGATGTTGCGTTCCCTTACCTAAACAACCTGAGTTTCTGGCTGTTCGTCGTGGGCGTGATCCTAACCAATATGTCACTAGGCCTTGGTGAATTCGGCCGTACAGGTTGGCTAGCTTATCCGCCACTGTCTGGTATTGAGGCAAGCCCTGGAGTCGGGGTCGATTATTGGATATGGGCGCTGCAAATATCTGGTGTCGGTACAACGCTAACGGGTGTGAACTTCTTCGCGACCATTCTGCGCATGCGTACTCCGTCTATGCCAATGATGAAGATGCCTGTGTTCACGTGGGCGTCTCTGTGTGCCAACATTCTGATCATCATCTCTTTCCCGATCTTAACGGTAACTATCGCGCTACTGACGCTGGATAGATACATCGGCACGCACTTCTTCACCAATGATCTTGGTGGCAACGTGATGATGTATGTGAACCTGATTTGGGCATGGGGACACCCAGAGGTGTACATCCTAATCTTGCCTATCTTCGGTGTGTTCTCTGAAGTGACAGCAACGTTCGCACGTAAAAAGCTATTTGGTTACACCTCACTGGTTTGGGCAACGGTTGCAATCACTATCCTTGCGTTTGTCGTTTGGCTACACCACTTCTTCACCATGGGCTCTGGCGCGAATGTGAATGCCTTCTTTGGTATCGCAACCATGATTATCTCTATCCCGACCGGGGTTAAGATTTTCAACTGGCTGTTCACCATGTACAAAGGCCGCATCCGTTTCACAACACCTATGCTGTGGACTGTTGGTTTCCTTATCACTTTCACCGTTGGTGGTATGACGGGCGTATTAATGGCAGTACCGGGTGCAGACTTCATTCTGCATAACTCAGTATTCCTAATTGCTCACTTCCATAACGTGATCATCGGTGGCGTAGTATTCGGTTGTTTTGCGGCAATTGGCTACTGGTTCCCGAAAGCGACTGGTTTCACTCTGAACGAAGTTTGGGGTAAACGTGCTTTCTACTGCTGGATCATCGGTTTCTTGATGGCGTTCTTACCGCTTTACGCTCTTGGTTTCATGGGCATGACGCGTCGTTTGAGCCAAGATATTAACCCTGAATTCTTACCTCTACTGGCGGTTGCGGCTGCAGGTACTGGTGTGATTGCGATGGGTGTTGTGTGTCAGTTTGTTCAGTTCTTCGTGAGTGTTCGTGACCGTGACCAAAACCGCGATCTTACTGGTGACCCGTGGGGCGGACGTACTTTTGAATGGGCAACGTCTTCACCACCGCCGTTCTACAACTTTGCAAAACTGCCAAAAGGCGATGAGCTAGATGCGTTCTGGTATCAAAAGCAAAGCGGTGAGTTCGATCCAACTCAGGAAGAAGAATACGAACGTATTCATATGCCGAAGAACACACCGACAGGTATTTATGTATCTGCATGGTCGTTGGTATTTGGTTTCGCAATGATCTGGTACATCTGGTGGCTAGCGGCGGCAAGCCTAGTTGGTATTGTCGTGACGTGTATTCAACACAGCTACAACGACGATGTTGACTACTACGTGGAAGTAGAAGAGATCAAAGCGATTGAAGCGGCTCGACGTGCACAGTTAGCAGAAGCGAAAAAACAGTCGGTGGGTGAGAACAGCGCTGACGGTGATAACAACACAAATAAAGATGATTTGGAGACGACGTATGCAAGCTAATACTCCGTCACACACTTACGATCTTGCACACTCGCATGATCATCACCATGACTCAGCGGGCAACAAGCTGTTTGGCTTCTGGGTTTACTTGATGAGTGACTGTGTGCTGTTTGCCACGCTTTTCGCGACTTATGCCGTGTTAGAAAGTGGCTCTATTGCAGGGCCAACGGGCAAAGACATCTTCGAACTACCTTTCGTGTTTGTGGAAACCATGATGCTGCTGTTCAGTAGTATCACTTTCGGTTTTGGCATGATAGCAATGAAACGCCAAAATGTTGCTGGTCTGAAAAAGTGGCTAAAAGTAACGTTTCTACTGGGGTTAGCCTTTATCTGTATGGAAGTGTATGAATTCCATCACTTGATTGCTGAAGGTTATGGTCCTCAAGAGAGTGCGTTCCTATCTGCGTTCTTTACCTTGGTAGGTACACACGGTCTTCACGTGACGTTTGGTCTTATTTGGATGGCAGTGGCGTATCACCAGCTTTCAACCAAAGGCTTAAACGACAACATGTCGATGCGCTTTCAGTGCTTGAGCTTGTTCTGGCACTTCCTAGATATCGTTTGGATTTGTGTATTTACCATCGTGTACTTAATGGGGGTGATGTAATGGAACAGCATCTAGACAGTGGCGCAAAAGATTACGTGATTGGCTTTGTTGCATCACTGATTCTGACCATTATTCCGTTCTATGTTGTGTGGGCGCATGCGCTTCCAAGTACTGAGACTTACGTCGTTCTGTTTGGCTGTGCGCTAGTGCAGATCTTTGTACACTTTAAGTACTTCCTACATATGGAAGTGAAGACAACCGATGGTCAGTGGAACTTAGTATCACTGATGTTTACTGCCATTGTTGTATTGATCCTTATCGCTGGCTCGGTGTGGATCATCTACAACATGAACGTCAACATGAAGTTGTAGGCTAGGGTATGCTGAAAAGTTATTTGTCTATTACCAAACCGGGCATCATTTTCGGCAACCTGATTTCTGTTGCGGCGGGGTTTTTCCTTGCCGCAAAGACAGAACCAGCCAGTGCGATGTTGTTACTGACAACATTGGCGGGTGTGGGGCTTGTGATTGCATCAGGTTGTGTGGTGAATAACATTTTTGATCGCGATATTGATCAAAAAATGAAACGCACTCAGAACCGAGAGTTGGTTCAGGGCAACATCAATACTGACGTCGCATTCATCTATGCGTTAGTCATGTTGCTGGCTGGTACGGCTTTATTGTTCCAATACGTTAATCCAATGTCTGCGGTGGTGGTGTTGCTTGGCTACGTGTTTTACGTCTTTTTCTACACCATGTGGTACAAGCGTAATTCGGTGTATGGCACGCTCGTAGGCAGTATCTCTGGTGCGGTACCGCCATTAGTTGGTTACCTTGGCGTGACAAACTACTTGAGTATCGAAGCGGTACTGCTGTTTATCATGTTCTGCTTATGGCAGATGCCGCACTCGTATGCGATTGCGATGTTCCGCATTCAAGACTACCGAGATGCAGGTATCCCTGTACTCCCGGTAAAAGAGGGTGTCGATAAGGCTCACAAACATATGAAAGCGTACGTGGTTGCTTTTGGCGCGGTTGCTCTTGGGCTGTTCTTGCTCGGAGAAGCGGGGTACGAATACCTAGCGGTGTCGGCAGCAGTATGCTTTATATGGACCAAGGTGACATTCCGTAAGGTGGATTGCGCCAACTACATCCAATGGTCAAAGACGGTCTTTAAAGTCTCTTTGCTGGTGGTGATGAGCATCAGTGGTGTGCTCGGTCTCGAACTGATCCCACTGCCATTTTTGTAGCACAGCACTAATAAAATACCCCGCATCAGCGGGGTATTTTTTTATTCTTAACAGGTTATTTTTTTACCAAGCACCTAGGTAAGACTTGTAAGATTGTAGGCGAACTGTTGCTGCGCCAATCACGTCAATGAAGCCCCAGAAAGGATGCGGCTTCTCCGCTGAAATCCAAGCTGCGCCAGCGGCACCGATAGGAATGTTGTAGCCTTCTGGTTCAAAGATTTCTAGCACTACCGTACGACCTAAACCATTGCTGTTTTGAGCGACGTGCTGACCAACACTTTGTGGGCCTTGCAGTGGTGAAATACTTGATTCACCAGTACCTGCCGTAAAGCTGTGTACTTTGGCACGGAACACGTGACCCGGATATGCATCGACAAAGAATTCCGCAAAATCGCCCACTTGCACGTAACCGTAAGTCTGGTCTGAGATACGCATCTCTAAGAACTTTTTGCTGGTGTTGTACAGGTGCATGTTGCCCATGACAGAGCCTTCAGCAATGTTCACAATCGATACTTGCCCATCAAACTCTGCTCGCACTGTTTTCTTCTCTTGCGCCCAATTCACTTTCTGTAAATCGGCTTTCAGTGAAGCCAGTTCTGCGTGCATCACGCGAAGATCTGAGTGGTACTTTTCAACATCACGAGCATTGAAGATCTCAGGCGACGTTTCTGCACGCTCTAAATCACGCGTCATCTGTTTGATCTGCCCTCTTTCTGAACGATTGAAGATTCGATCTTCGCTTTGTCTGCTGCTGAGTCGATATCGACAAGTGTGTAGATCACGTCGCCTTTCTTTACCAATTGGTTGTGGTTAACGAACAATTCATCAATTTGCTGGCCGAAGATCGGTGACATTACTGCATGCGGCGCTTTTACCGTTGATGATTTGGTCATATCTACCGGAGCCCACAGGCGAGAAACAATTGCCAATAGGCCTAGAATTACCACGCCACCAATCGCAGCCTAAGTGTAGTTCTTAATTGTCTTCTTTAGTGCGCCAGTCGCAAACAGGGACCATACAATCAGAATGTATGGGATCATCATCTCTTTCATTATGCGGCCTCTTTTCCAGTTGCTGTCTGCTCAGACTTAGTTTCTTCTGCTTGTTCACTATCGGACTTTTGAAGCTTCGGTTGAATACCACGGCGAATGACATCACTGATCGATTGACCGATGTGTTTCCAGTTAGCGAGAGCAATGACTAGAGCGATAACCCAGAACGTCTTGTTAATGAATAAGCCACAAAGCGAGAGTGCAAATACAATCTGTACATGGGCACTTTTGTGCTCTTTCGCCTTGTGCACACCGAGCTCATGGATTTGCCACATACCGTAGATAGCAGCGAATACAACCGCGATAGTTACGGAGAACAAGTAACCGGAGAAGTACTCGCTTTGGAAGAAGTTCATCATCATTTCGTTCGGGTGGTTATTGAACTGAGAAAGGTCGATGTCTTTGGAGTGAATTGTACCCATAGGAGCAAGCGCCCAAGCACCAGCAAACATCAGGACCATAAATAGGCAGAATTTGACGAGAACCATCACGACGGCCCAAACTTTCTGCAGAACAATTTTAAGAATTTTCATATCTCAACCTAAATAATAAGGAGAGAGAAAGTGCAGTCTTGGTACAAGACTTTTAGATGACATCTGCAAGAGGTGTTGAATACCAGTGAGCGATACCGCGGACTGAAATCAAAAGTATTAGATGACAATTAAAAATCGCTTTGCCCAAAGAGACAACGCATTCTCGCGAAAACAATGCTAAAAACACCGAGCGAAATCATTCTTAAACTAGAGTCAACCATTGCGAAGTTCGGTTGTTACAGTAGCTTTTTGCGCCGTCGTCCATGGTGCTTGCAACACTGTTATCTTCACATTTTTAGGTTTTCTATATCGCTTAAGAATTGATTTGTTGGCGAAATAATAGGAAGTGTGAAGGGCGCTATCTACCCAGTATAACGATATTGAACTATCGTAATTACGATAGGTTGATAGGTCATTAAAACGGCAAATGGAATTATTTGAACGGGCTCAAAGTCGGCTTATAAAATATGTCTACTAAATTAGCCTGGATCATAGAATCGGTTATAAAAGTATCAATAATTCTGAAAAAAATATTGGATACTCCGAATAGTCTAGGGTGGGGTTTGAGTAGATTAAGCTATTCTGGCACTACGAATAGCGTTGGATTCCCAATCTGACGAATGTGGCAGCTATTCGTCACAGTAAGTTGTTCTTATATTTCTGCTCTTTACCGCATGATGCTTCATTATTTGTTTGGACAAATGAGCGATAATTAGCCGTTTTATTCTATCGGTTTTACGATAATATGATTCAATCTATCGCCTATTGAGTAAAGAATCATGAGCAACGACATTCCGAATTTTAACTTGTTAGCTGTATTTTCTGCGGTGATGGAGCTGGGCAGTCTGAGCAAAGCCGCCGATCACTTGAATACTAACCAATCGACAATAAGTACCTCCTTGGCGCGGTTAAAGAAGGAAGTTGATCAAGAGTTGTTTGTGCGCAAGGGGCGAGGAGTGATTCCCACTGCCTATTCACAAAGCCTGTACGAGCAGATCAAAGCGCCGATACAAGAACTCAACGGTGTTTTCCAAGGCATGGCAACGTTTGATGAAATGACAGCGGAGCGCAAGTTCGCGGTGTCGATTCCAGAGCACTTGCAATGGCTATTGTTGAATCGGTTCTTGGACTTACCAAACCAAGGACTCTCGTTAGAGGTGTATGATCAAGCGGACTCGGACGATCAAGTGCACGAAGATCTGTTAACGCAAAAGTTTGATGCGATGATCGATATTGTACTGCCAGAACACCCAAGCACGATGAGTGAGAAGCTATACGAGAGTGAGGTGGTGATTATTTGCAGAAACGGCCACCCTAGGATCAAAGGCGAGCTCACTCTCGATCAGTATTTGAGTGAGAAGCATGCCGTACTTGATCGAACGCGCCGACAAGTGAGAAGCCTCAATCACTACACATCACTGGATTTGTCTCAGAGAAAGATCATGATCCATGGCAGTTCTCTGTTCAGCAATTTATTACTGTGCAGTCAATCCGATTGCATTACAGTAGCCCCCCTTTCTATGGCGATTCAGTTCAAAGAGCGCCTCGATTTACAAATTTTCAAACCTCCGTTTGATTGTCAGCCTATTCCTCATCACCTGATCTGGCTAAAAAAACAGAATAATGATCCCGCACATAAGTGGCTCCGAGAGCAGGTTATTAATACGGTAGAAGAGATGTCAAAGGTGTTGAACAGCTGGAAGGCTTCATACTAGCGTTACTTGCTACTTTGATATTTTCTTAGACCAACTATTCATAACAAAAAATTATTACATTGAGAGGTTATGATAATTTCCTTTGTTTGTAGCCAACTCGTATATTGACCCCATCAGGTAAGTGGATGGTCTCCACTTCAATTATATCGGCCTGCGTCACTGGGCTAAAAAGGGTGAAATATGAAATTCCTACACACAATGATCCGAGTTGCTGATTTAGAAAAGTCTATTGAGTTCTACACCAAAGTTTTGGGTATGAAAGAACTTGAGCGCCACGTAAATAACGATTACCGCTACACCTTGGTTTTTGTTGGTTACGAGCAAGGTGGAACGACTATCGAGTTAACGCATAACTGGGATACCAATGAGTATGAAATGGGCAACGCATTTGGCCATTTAGCATTGGGTGTGGGAGATATTTACGCGGCATGTGACCAGATTAAGTCGCTAGGTGGCAACGTGACTCGCGAAGCCGGCCCGGTAAAAGGTGGTTCAACGCACATCGCATTTATTACTGACCCAGACGGCTACCAAATCGAACTGATTCAACTAGGTTAATCGAGGAAATGACAAGGACAAATGCACTATTTCAACCAATTCAACTTGGTAATATCGAGCTTAAAAACCGTATTGTTATGCCTCCGATGACACGTTCTCGTGCAACGTAACCTGGTAACTCAGCAAACGATATGATGGCGACTTACTACGCTCAACGTGCTACTGCAGGCCTGATTATTGCTGAAGGTACACAAATCTCACCAATGGGTCAGGGCTATGCTTGGACACCTGGTATCTATTCTGACGAGCAGATCGCTGGCTGGAAAAAGGTAACGGACGCAGTACATGAAAAAGACGGTGTAATCTTCGCGCAGCTTTGGCACGTAGGCCGCGTGACGCATCCAGATAACATTGGCGGTGAGCAACCTATTTCATCTTCTGCACTGAAAGCAGAAAATGTAAAAGTATTCATCGACAACGGTACTGATGAACCGGGTTTGGTAGACGTTGTTGAACCTCGTGAGATGACTAAAGAAGACATCAAACAGGTGGTTGAACAGTACCGTCAAGCGGCACTTAATGCGATTGATGCTGGCTTTGATGGTATTGAACTTCACGCGGCAAATGGCTACCTGATTAATCAGTTCATCGACTCAGAAGCAAACAACCGTACTGACGAATACGGTGGCTCTATTGAGAACCGCCTACGCTTCTTAGGTGAAGTGGTTGAAGCTATGGTTGAAGCGATTGGTGCTGAGCGTGTTGGTGTTCGTCTTGCACCGTTTACCTCATTGAATGGTACGGTTGATGCAACGCCAGTTGAAACGTACACAGCGGCAGCAGCGCTACTTAACCTATACAAGATTGTTTACTTACACATCGCAGAAGTTGACTGGGACGATGCACCTGAAACGCCAAAAGCGTTTAAAGCAGCTGTTCGTGAAGCTTATGATGGTGTACTGATTTACGCAGGTAAATACGACAGCGAGCGTGGTGAAAAAGCGGTGGCTGAAGGTGTAACGGACATGGTTGGTTTTGGTCGTCCATTCGTTGCTAACCCTGATTTACCAGCTCGTATTCAAAATGGTTACCCGCTAGCGGCGCACGATCCAAATACACTGTTTGGTGGTGCTGAAAAAGGCTTAACAGACTACCCAGCATACGCAGGCTAAAAACAGCTGCTTGAAGCAGAGTATTGAGATAGTATCTTGATCCTGTTGAATGTTTATAAAAAGCAACCTGGCAGAGTCGGGTTGCTTTATTCGTTATTGGACCGAATAAAATGATGAACGTGAAAGCGATGCGTGGGGAATTGTATCTCCTATTTGCCACCCTGTTAGCCGGGGTCGGATGGATTGCATCTAAGCTGGTGGTATTAGAAATGCCAGGACCAGTGTTCATTGGTGTGCGGTTTGTTGTGGCAAGCCTGATTCTACTTCCGTTTTGTATTCACCATATTCGCAAGCTCTCTTTTAAGCAGATTCTATCTCTTTGCGGAGTGGGTTTACTGCTATCGGCTTCATTACAGGTGTGGGTATTTGCGGTTTCGGTGACAGAGACTTTATCTGAAGGGGCATTTATCATGAGCCTCGCGATGATCATTGCGCCATTTGTCTCTTGGGTGCTATTTCGAGTCAAACCTAATCGCGCCTTTTGGATGTCATTTCCGATTGCGATAATTGGTATGTTGTTGCTCACCTTGACCAACGGTTGGCATGTCGAACAAAGTCAGCTCTATTTCTTATTGGCTTCTATGCTGCTGTCCATTCACTTTGTAATGAATAAGCGTGTGATCACCAATATTAAGCCTATCGCGTCAATCTGTGTGCAGCTATTTATTGTGGGTGTGAGCGGTTTAGCGTTCGCTTCAATGACGGCTCAACCTGAGTTCGAGATTACTAAAACCTTGGTTTTCTGGTTTATAGTTTCAGCGGTTGTGGCGACTTCTATTCGTTACTTATTGCAAACGGTCGGTCAGCATTCCGTGAACATGGAAGTGGCGGCATTGATCATGATTCTTGAGCCTGTGTGGACGCTGCTGTTAAGCGTGAGTGTGCTTGGTGAAAGTGTTGAGATACAGAAGCTGCTCGGTGGGGCGGTAATCATTGCTTCACTGTTTTGCTATATCAAATGGTCACGAAAATAAGAAAACCCTCGTCTAGGGCGAGGGTCTATTGGACTGCGTTATTCAGCGGTCGCTGCTGAGTTGGCTTTAAGCTAAATAGCCGCGACCATTTTCTTAAGCAAGCCGATTATTTGTTGCTGCTCATTAGTATCAAGCGCTTCCATCAGCTCTTTGTTTAATTTTATTGGGATAGGAATCAACACTTCTTCAAGTGCTTTTCCTTTTTCTGTTAGGTAGATTCTAAAAGAGCGTCGACTGTTTGGGTCCGCTCTCCGTTCGACTAACTCAAGTTTTTCTAACTTATCTAAGGTTCGTGTTGTTGTTGAGTTTTCTACTTTAGATTTTTCGGCAATATCACGCTGCGTAACGCCTTCTTCTTCCCACAAACACATCAAAGTTGGCCATAAAGCGATGGTTAGGCCATGCTTCTTTAGCTCAAGGTCGAAATCCTTGCTCGCTTTATTCGCGATCACATTGATCATCCATCCGAAACTATTTTGTCTATCAAACTCTTCTGGCATTGGTTAGTACCTAATTTTTATGACATAACAACTATTGTCATCGTAACTAATACCGATGCGATTAGCACCAACAATGCTTTGCTATTTGATGAAAAAGCTAATTGAATGCCACTTTCGAAACTTTCCACTGACGGGGGGTGGCTTTGTTTACCTGTGATCATGGCTAACACCAGTGGTTTTGAACGTAGCTTGTAAGTCATGATTGCCAATACGTGGAGAACGACGCAGACCACTAATATACGTGCTGCAATGCCGTGCACCACACCTGAAACTTCAAATACGCCATCGGTAAGAAGGGTTTCCGAGCCTGGGATCGCATCAAAGAAACCTGCAATAACAAGGCCCGTAATACATTGGATGAACAAGGTGGTGATCATACCGATGACCATCCAAGCCCCTAATGGGTTATGCCCTGGCTTTGGCTGGATTTTACCTCGTAAGTACTGGAATGCAGCGCGAGGAGAGCTAACAAATTGTGAGAAGCGGCTCGTGTCACTGCCAATGAATCCCCAAATCAATCGCCATAAAATTAGGTTCATCGCGGCTTTCCGGGGAAAGCCGCTTTTATCTTCAAGAAGAAGTAG
>NZ_JAEFCE010000052.1:0-35012 GCF_016406055.1 Vibrio sp. IB15 | reverse complement strand
AGCTGATCAGATCGTAGCTTCTTGATTTGGTTCCATCGATTTACGCAACAAAGCCGTGTTAATTCATCACTATTTGGTTATTTATAGCGAGCCGCGTGCGTTTATTAACGCGGGAATATATATTTTTTATCTATTACTCATGAAGCGTGGAAAAACTGTGTCACATCAATGGTTATCCGCATTTTTGGTACTCATCGAGGTATTTATGGCCGGTTATATTGGAAGGTGAGAAGAAGAATTGAGAGTGTTAAAGCCGTTTCTATGAAGTTCAAACTCCACTTAAGAGCTTGTTGATAGTGGTTGATGCGGCCAGATAAAGCGTATTTTGAAGCAACAAATGGCAGTGCAGCACTGCCATTTGCTAAACCTTGTTTATGAAGCTTCATAGCTCAGATATTGAATACACAAGTCATGAAAAGCTTGCGCTTGGGGTGAGATAGTACGGTCAGACAGTCGGAATATTCCAATTTGTCTCTGTAATGGCGGGTCGATCAAAGGAATCCACACTAAACGCGTTTCATTGGTTGGAAAAGCAAGCTTAGGCAGCGTGGTTACCCCAATGCCTAATTCCAATACAGAAAACAGAGAAGTAATGTTTTCTACGGAATATAGGGCTTGTTCGCTGAGCATACGTGCAGGTGTTGGATCGAGTAGGGTGCAAGTCCCGTTACGAATGAAGGGCTGTTTTAACAGAGTTTGCCATTCGATCCCTTCAGGTTGAGCGGCGATAGGGTTGTCCTTTAAGCAGACCACACCGATAGGATCGGAAAGAAGTGGGGTGAAGTCGATACTCTCTTCTTCTAAATGGGAGGTGTTGCCTAGGGCGACATCTACTTCTCCAGAGAGTAATCGTGCTTCTACACCTGCCGCATTATCATCAATCAAACTCACCTCTACATTCGGGTATTGCTCACAAAAGGCCCCTAACACGCTAGGGATCAATTTGGCTGCCACAGAAGGCACGCTCGCTATTCGAACTCTTCCTTGTTGCCCAGCCGCCGCTGCACGTAAGTCGTTGTCTAATGCTTTGTAAACATTCAAGAATTGAATGATTTTCGGTAAGCATATTTCACCAAAAGGTGTCAGCGTAGATTTGTTGCCTGTTTCAAACAGTGGCTGACCAAGTATTCTCTCAAGCTCTTTTATTGAAGTAGACAGTGCCGCCTGAGAGCGATTTGCTCGGTGAGAAGCAGCTCGAAATCCACCTTCTTCGACCACTAAAACAAAATGTTTTAACTGTTGTAGCTTAATACTCATGACTCCGATCCTTCTCTAGCCCTTGCTATACCTTACTTTTTGAAAGGTGATAGATTTTATTTATCAAATGCACAAAATTTACCGTTAGATTTATCAGGCGTCAAGGTGCAGTATTTAACCATCTTGAAACATAGTTGTTACAAAGTTGGATGGAATCGTGAACGCACAAACTAAAAAACACCCAGTAAAAACCGCTCTTTTTGCTTCAAAAGCACCACTAGAGTGGGCAATCGTTAATAACGGCACTCTATACACTGCGCAGATTCCAATCGATGAAACGGGCGCAGTAGTAGAAGGCGGTATTGAAGCGCAAACGCGTCAGACTTTTAACAACCTTGTTCATACCTTGGAGTGTGCAGGCGAATCGATGGATTCTGTGCTGCAGGTTCTGATTTACGTGACTGACCGTGAATACCTGAAAACGGTAAACAGCGTATACGGGGAATACTTCAACGCACCTTATCCAAATCGTGCAGCAGTCGTTGTTGCAGGGCTAGCTAGAGAAGAGATGTTGGTTGAGTTCGTGGTTTATGCATCGGCGTCTCAACCTGAATAAATGGACTGTGAACTGAGGCAATTTGCCAATCAAAGCTGTTTGTCTACGCAGATCTTTACTGATACAAGCGAATAGTTTTACGTCTAGATACAAAATTAATACTTATTCTCTATATAAATTAACAATTTATTAATTAATCCGATGGTTGCCAGACTCAACCGCAACCTAACGTTACAAGGACAGAATGATGACTCACTTACAGAATGTTCAAGCAGAAAACGCACTTTACATTGGCGGCGAATGGCAAGCGGGTGTAAGCACCGTAGCGAACATTAACCCATCAGATATTTCTGAAAACATCGGTAACTTTGCACAAGCAAGTGCTGAACAAGTTCAACAAGCGATTTCAGCGGCGAAACACGCTCAACCAGAGTGGGAAAAAACGCCGATTGAACGCAAACAAGCGGTGCTTCAAGCGATTGGTGATGAGTTGATTGCCCGTTGTGATGAGCTGGGCACTTTGCTATCTCGTGAAGAAGGTAAGCCGTTTGCTGAAGGTCGCGGTGAGATTTACCGTGCAGGTCAGTTCTTCCAATACTTTGCGGCTGAAGTGCTTCGCCAAATTGGTGACAACGCAGATTCTGTACGCCCGGGTGTTTCTGTTGAAGTGACTCGCGAAGCGGTAGGCGTTATCGGCATTATCTCTCCTTGGAACTTCCCGACAGCAACAGCAGCTTGGAAAATTGCTCCAGCATTGGCTTTCGGTAACAGTGTTATCTGGAAACCAGCAAACCTAACACCAGCAAGTGCGGTTGCGCTTACTGAGATCATCCATCGCCAAGGTATCCCTGCAGGTACGTTTAACCTTGTATTGGGTAGCGGTTCAACGGTAGGTGATGCACTGATCAACTCTAAAGAAGTGAACGGTGTGAGCTTTACCGGTTCTGTTGACACGGGTCGTAAAGTGGCAGCGGCTACCGCACCAAACTTCGTTCGTTGCCAACTGGAAATGGGCAGTAAGAACGCGCTGGTTATCGCTGATGATGCAGATATCCAAACCGCAGTTGAAGCAACTATTGCCGGCTCTTTCTCTGGTGCAGGTCAAAAATGTACAGCGTCTTCTCGTCTTGTTGTTATGGATAGCATCCACGACCAGTACGTTGATGCACTGATTAAACGTATGAGCGAGCTGAAAGTGGGTCACGCATTAGAGGACGGCGTTTTCATGGGCCCAGTTGTTGATGGCAACCAGCTTGAAGCGAACCTGGGTTGGGTGGAGAAAGCACGTCAAAGAGGCGGTGAACTGGCATTCGGTGGTGAACGCTTGAGCATGCAACACGAAGGCTTCTACATGGCTCCAACACTGTTCTTGAACACTAAGAACGATTGGGAAGTGAACCAAGAGGAAGTATTCGCACCAATGGCAAGCGTGATTCGAGTGGCTGACTTGGACGAAGCGATTGCAACAACTAACGATACTCGCTTTGGTCTAACTGGCGGCATCATCACTCAAAGCCTACGTACGAGCGCACTGTTCAAGCAACAAGCTCAAACTGGTTGTGTGATGGTTAACCTACCAACCGCTGGTACCGACTACCACGTACCGTTTGGCGGTCGTAAAGAGTCTAGCTTCGGTCCTCGTGAGCAAGGTCAATACGCAAAAGAGTTCTACACAGTAGTGAAGACGGCTTACCAGCGTCCTTACTAATCTGCTTTCTATATAAGAATTGGCCTGATTCACAGAGTCAGGCCAATATTCAAACCAAAACAGAAAACGAACTTAGATAAGCGATTTAACCCATTTTTGAAAACATGTTACTTGAGCGTGTTTTCAAAACCGAGCTAGAACACTGAGCTTTCAATAGGAGTGGTTATGTACCAGCAACGGATTGTTATAGATGGATTGCAATACTGCAATTGGAACAGAGAATATTTCCAAACACTAAAGGCGAGCGGCATTACAGCAGTTCACGCTACCGCGGTTTACCACGAGACAGCTCGTGAAACCTTATCTCGCTTTGCAGAGTGGAACTTAAGATTCGAGCAGAACGCAGATCTTATCATGCCGATTCACTCAATGGCTGATGTTGAGACTGCAAAAGCAACTGGCAAAGTCGGTATTTTCTTAGGCGCTCAGAACTGTTCTCCAATCGATGATGAAATTGGTCTTATCGAAGTGATGCGTAAGCAGGGTCTTTTGATCATGCAACTGACGTACAACAACCAAAGTTTACTGGCGACAGGTTGTTACGAGAAGAACGATACCGGTATTACTCGCTTTGGTAAGCAAGCCATCGAAGAGATGAACCGAGTGGGCATGATCATCGATATGTCTCACAGTGCCGAGCGCTCAACACTTGAAGCGATTGATTTGTCTTCTCGTCCTATTTGTATCAGCCACGCGAACCCGACGTTTGCTCATGATGCACTTCGTAACAAATCAAACGATGTGATTAAAGCGCTCACTGCACGCGGTGGCTTAATCGGATTCAGCTTATACCCATTCCACCTACCAAATGGCAGCCAATGTACCTTGGAAGACTTCTGTCAGATGGTTGCGACCACTGCTGACATGGTTGGCGTCGAACACCTCGGTATTGGTAGTGACCTATGCTTAAACCAGCCTCAAGCTGTCCTTGAATGGATGAGAAATGGTCGTTGGTCTAAAGCGATGGACTACGGCGAAGGCTCTGCGAATAACTCAGGTTGGCCTGATGCGTTGCCTTGGTTCTGTGGTAGTTCGGGTATGGAAAATATTTATAACGGATTGATGCGTCATGGTTTTAGCGAGTCTGAAGCTGGACAAGTCCTAGGAGAAAACTGGTTTAACTTTTTGAAAGATGGCCTAGAGCCTCAAAGCCAAGGTTAAGTCGTTTTTCTCACTAGTCAGCATCTAATGAGCAGTCTTCTAAATACGTTCATTTAGCGAGTACTGCTTTAACCAAATTCACTATTCAAAAGGAACAACGGTCTATTTCGCAACGCGGTAACCCAAACATGGATTAGCCTGCTCAACACAAAAATAATAGGGCAGGTGTTAAATACACCCTTGTAGTCATCATTTTTATGACAGCTGCAAAGAAACCTCTGGAGTCAGAGTATGTCTGATTTAACCAATAGCGTGAAATCTTCAAGCTTAAATGCGGGTCAAGCACACACAGCAAGTAATGCAACAAGCAACACCAACCAGTCTGAATCTACCTCAGACAAATTAGGGTTATCCAACCCGGCACTTTGGTACAGCGGCGGTTTTATCGCTCTGTTCGTGACACTGGCCCTATTTGATGGCGAACTGCTATCAACTCTGGTTAACACGGGCTTTGCGTGGTCGGTAAAAGTATTCGGTCCTTACTGGCAAATGCTACTTCTTCTGACTTTTCTTATTGGTCTTGGCCTGGCGGCTGGGCGAACAGGCAAGGTTATCCTAGGCGGCATCGCTAAACCTGAAATGGATGGTTTCCGTTGGATGGCGATAATCTTCTGTACGCTACTTGCGGGTGGCGGCGTATTTTGGGCTGCAGCAGAACCGATTGCTCACTACGTTAGCCCACCACCATTGTACGGTGCACAAGAAAACGCACAGCAAGGTGCTGTGAACGCTTTATCGCAATCTTTCATGCACTGGGGTTTCCTAGCATGGGCAATCGTCGGCAGCTTAACGTCTATCGTGGTTATGCACCTTCACTACGACAAAGGCTTGCCACTTAAACCGCGTATTTTGCTTTACCCAGTGTTAGGCGAACGTGCACTGAAAGGTCACACCGGCGCTTTGATTGATGCATGTTGTATTGTCGCTGTAGCGGCGGGCACCATCGGTCCTATCGGCTTCTTGGGCTTGCAAGTGAGCTATGCACTGAATGCACTGTTTGATATCCCTGACGGCTTCACGACGCAGCTGATCATCATCTTATTCGCTATCGTTCTATACACATTATCGGCATTGAGCGGCCTTAACCGTGGAATGCAAATGCTAAGCCGTTACAACGTGATTCTTGCAATGGCATTGATGGTCTACATCCTGATCTTTGGCCCTACAAACTTTATCTTTAACGGCTACATTCAAGGTGTAGGCAGCATGATCGATAACTTCATCCCAATGGCGACATACCGTGGTGACGAGGGGTGGTTGAGCTGGTGGACAGTCTTCTTCTGGGGTTGGTTCCTAGGTTACGGCCCAATGATGGCAATCTTTATTGCACGTATCTCTCGCGGTCGTAGTATTCGCGAACTGGTTTCAACCATCAGCTTAGTTGCACCGTTTGTTACTTGTTTCTGGTTCACGATTGTTGGCGGCTCTGGCCTTGCGTTCGAAATCGCAGATCCAGGCAGCGTAAGTAAAGCGTTTGAAGGCTTTAACTTACCAGGTGCTCTGCTAGCGGTAACTCAGCAATTACCAATGCCGATGCTTATCTCTATCTTGTTCCTGATCTTAACCACGATTTTCATCGTAACGACTGGCGACTCAATGACTTACACCATCAGTGTTGTAATCAGTGGTGAGACAGAGCCGAATGCAATCATCCGTACTTTCTGGGGCGTGATGATGGGCGTAACGGCGTTGATTCTGATTTCTCTAGGCTCTGGTGGTATTTCCGCGCTGCAATCTTTCATCGTAATCACAGCGGTTCCGGTGTCCTTAATCTTACTGCCATCGCTTTGGAATGCGCCTCAAATCGCAATCAAGATGGCGAAAGAACAAGGTTTGTAGAAAGCAGAGTTTGTAGAAAAGCAGGATCTGTAAAGAAACGGTAGAGGTAACGCTCTCTAAAAATTAAAGAGAAACAAGGTATCAGCCTTTGAAATAAGGCTGATACCAGATTCCGAAAGGAAGAGAAAACCCGTACTGGTGAAGATACATCGGACGGCAACTATTTAGGTCAAGAGATCTAGTCAGGACAAATAATAAGGGGCGAGTTCGCTTGCCCCGACAACATCAATAACGATTAAAACGTGAAAGCTAACCAACATACTGTCGCTATAAATGCTTCAAAAGACAGCAACGATCGGTTCTGAATGGCTAGCAAAACCCTTATAACTACAAAGGTGGTGAGCAAAATGGATGCACATCGTTCTACCTACACTGAATCAGCACTACGTGACGCAACGGTCGTCATGGCACCGGAAAGACTGGGTGCTATGCACCAAACACGCATCAGCTTCGTAAGAACTCTGATTCGTAAAATGGCGCAACAGCAATGGAAAGTGACTAAACATGAGTGGCAATTAGACCCTCAAGGGTATGGTCATGCTATCTATAAGCTACAGACGCCAAACCATGTTTATCATTTGGTTGTGTTCTGTGATGAGATTGCAGACGACGAACGAAATGACCGTGTAATTGCTGAAAAGTGGGACGTAACATTTGCTTTGGTTCTTGGCGATGTGGATGTCGCTCTACTTGAGAGACTTCGTGCGAATGTACCGCTACAAGAAGCAGGCCGTAACCCTAACAATGTGCTTGTTCTAGCGCGCGCCAACAAAAGTGTGCGTGTGTTTGAACACATAGTGAGCCACTTGGCCAAAGGGGTTCAACCAACGCCAAAAGAGTTAGCGGAAGTAGGCTACATCCTGAGAACGACTGCGGTTTATGGTAATGGTAAGTTCGGTATTGCTGACTTCAAAATTCTAGAGAAGAACTCAGATTTCAATCAGTCGTTCAGTGCTCAAATGTGTGCGGTATACATGCTGCGTGAATTTAGTCTCGACTGGGTTCATTACCTAGCAGAGCAACAAGGCGGTGAACAAGCGATTACCTTGCACAGAGGCTTACAACGCTATCTAGGTGTGGGTAATGCTACTGGTTTAGGCATGGCGCCATACCTGATTAACCACCCAAGTATTGTCGACCAATGGATGACAACCCGTGAACATGCATTAGCTGACGTGTTGGCTAATCACACGGATACGGCGTTGATCAAGCCACTACGTACATTAGTTAAAAAAGCGATTTGTCATTTAGAACAAGTCGTTACCATCAATGAACATCAGCAGGAGCTGAACAAAGCTGCTGTGGATGAGTTGAAACACGCAGAGCAATCGTTAGAAGTGTCTATCAGCCAATGTGATACATGGGCACAGTTAGTTGAACAATCTAAGCACATGAGTATGGAAGCCCAAGAAATCCTTATCTCATGCTTGATGGAATTGTACCCAGAATTAGTGGACGCGCATCAGGAGCAGATGAATTGTAGCGAGACACTGTCACTTCCTAGCGGTAAAAAGATACAAGATCTGTTAGTGATCTTAGAAGAGAAGTACCGCTGGGCAATTACAACGGACTTTACTAAGGCTGAGAACAACTACTGGTTCTGGTATCGCTCTCAAGACAAAGAAGAGCCAAGACTCGGTGTTCGAGGTGAAGAGCTGGGTGAAGAGCGTGAACTGCCGTTAGATATCGGTCGTCAAGCTTATCGTTTGTACCATGCTTTATTGCAGTTTACGCCGGAGCTCTCGTTAGCCGAGTTCTTAGTAAAACAGCCACAGCATCGTGCTATAGCTCGCCGCGTATGGACACTGGGCAACAAAGCGATGGGGGACATTCAAATGAATGTGCTTCATAAAGAGTCGCTGCCGATGCATCTGTTACGTTGCAAACTGGCTATGTTTGGTGCAACTAAGTTTGATCCTCGCTCAGATCGTTGGGTTCGCGTAACCTTCTTCCAAGGCGCACCGCTGCTTGACGAAATTCATCAAGACGAGTGGGTGTTCCCAGTCTTACCAAGTGAAGCGGAGCTTGCTGGCTCACATAACGTTCCTACACATATCAATGCTCAACATGGAGATAAATCGCTATGATCGTTTCTCACAATGAATTGGTCGCGGCCGTCAACAAAGCCTTTTTAGGGATGCGCCGTACATGTGGTGAAGCCGATGTGATAGCGAACATGGTGGCTGATTTACAAATGGTAGGCTTGGATGGTGTGCGTCATTTTAATAATGCGAGCAACTTTATCGGCCTAGAGGACGACTGCCCAGTTGATATTCAAGTGACAAGCGATAACACGGTCGAAGTCGACCTGCATAAGGCAAGTTTGGCGTGTCATCTTCCTGTCGTGATGGATTATGCGATTGAAAAAATGGTCGGCAACAAATCGCTTAAAATTGAGCTAAACAACTGCCACAACCGCTGGTTGGCCTACAGTGAGCTTGTAAAACTAGCAGCGAAAGGTATTGCGTGCACTGCACGTTGGGACAACGGCTCTAACCCTAAGAGCACCTTGTATGTGCTTAACCGTGGTTGCGTTGCTCCAGAACTGTTTTTATCAGATTTGCCTCTGACATCGGACGAACATATCCATAATATGACCATCGAACTTTCCGTCCAGGATTTCGATATCGAACGCTTGTCAGATGGCTACCAAACACATGTCACGTCGGAGTCGTTATTTAAGACACAAGAAAACGCGTGGCGTGATGGCATTGAGGTCAACGACGCAGAGTGGGCGACATTAAAAGAAACGGCCACCGCGATTCTGGTTGAAAATAGCCAGCGTTCAATTCAAGGGGCAGGAGAGTTAGTCGCCTCATAGTTGATTGAACTTAGCGCAACATAAACATCAGATAACACCAAAAGAGCTTAACGTATCCTCACTTCGTTAAGCTCTTTTTATTTTCCTACGGCTTTATCTACTGAGCTGTTGATAAAGCCTCAAAAACGCGCCGTTTTGACACAGGTTGTTACGATGCGAACACTCCTTGAGCAATCAAATGAAGCACCTTCACATTCATGCTAAACAAACGGTTTCATTTACGAGCTACTATGCGTATCTTGCTACCTATGTGTGCCATAGGGCGCTACTTTTATTCGTACCGATGACATTAGAATCAGATAAAAAGGAATGAAGCGTGCAAGCTAAGTTTATAGATGGAACCACCCTGTATCGTCAGCACTATTTTGAATTACCACTCGATTATCAAGCGAAAGATGGACAGCAGATTCAAGTATTCGCTCGTGAAGTTGTCGATCTAGCAAAAGACAGCCAAGAGCTACCTTGGTTGATCTACTTTCAGGGGGGGCCTGGCTTCCCTTCACCGCGTGTGAGTGGTGAATCAGGTTGGATGAAACGTGCGTTACAAAACTACCGCGTTCTGCTTCTTGATCAGCGAGGTACTGGCAATAGCACGGTAATTAGCCATGAAACCTTGGCACATCTTTCTCCAGAACAACAAGCTGAATATCTGACGCATTTTAGAGCTGACAACATTGTTCGTGATGCCGAAGTGATTCGTGAGCAATTTGGTGTTAAGCAGTGGTCGACGATTGGCCAGAGCTTTGGTGGCTTTTGCACTCTAAGCTACTTATCACTGTTCCCGAAAAGCTTGCAACGCTGCTATGTGACGGGCGGTATTCCGTCGATTGAACGTGAAGCTGACGATGTATACCGTGCGACCTATAAGCGTGTTGAAGATAAAAACAGAGCCTTCTTTGCTCAATTCCCTCAAGCACAAGCCATGTGCCGTGAGATCTCTGATTATCTGCTTAACAATGAAGTGAAGTTACCAAACGGTCAGGTATTTACGGTTGAACAGTTCCAATTGATTGGCATTAACCTAGGTGCTGGCGAAGCAAACCTTCCTATGTATTTCACGTTAGAAAGTGCGTTTGTTGAAGTGAACGGTAAAAAGCAACTGAGCTATATCTTCCTAAATCAAATGCAACAAGAGCAGGGTTACCTAACCAATCCAATTTACGCGATTTTGCATGAATCTATCTATTGCCAAGGCACAGCATCAAATTGGTCAGCTCATCGAGTACGCGAGCAGTATCCACACTTTAATTACCAATCGGGAAATGAGTTCTGGTTTACAGGAGAAATGGTCTACCCATGGATGTTTGACCAATTAGAAACACTGAAGCCACTGCGTGAAGCGGCGAATATCTTAGCTGAGAAGTCAGATTGGGGTACTTTGTACAACGCAGAGCAGCTTGGCAAGAATACCGTGCCTATGGCGTGTGCTGTTTATGCTGACGACATGTACGTTGAACTGGATTACAGCCGTGAAACACTGGCGAACATTCCAAACTCAAAAGCATGGATCACTAATGAATATGAGCACAACGGCTTACGAGCAGACGGCGAAAGAATCGTAGACAAGCTGATGACGATGGTTGAAGCATTAGAGAATTTGCCAAAGTAATCTCGCTAGCCCTACCTGAAACAAAGACGTTAAAAAATAAGCGACGTTAGAAAAAAGAAAACGCTGCATCCGTGCAGCGTTTTTGTTAGGTCATCGAACTATTCGATTTAAGGAACTAGGAGGGGTAGCTCAATAAGCCATTAAGGTTGGATGACGATATCTTGATGTTCTGTTGTGGTTAAGCAGGCGCGATTTTGTTCGATTAGTTGAGCCGCGTAAGATGGGGTCACAGCTTGAATCTCGCCTTTCGAGCGAATGGTCAGTGCTTCCCAAGCTTGATCACGATATTTGCCTGTCTGTGTGTATTCAATAAGTACTCTCATGATTCTTCCATCCGCTGTGTGGTTAACGTGCTACTAACATTAGCGCCATTATTGTCGTTACACACCTGTTAAAAATGGAACATAAGATTAACCAAATGAGAATGGTCGCAACTTGAAAATTTCGACAAATTGCACTTATCAGCGTTCGAGCTTATTACTCTAAATCGCTGTTCATCCGGATAAAGGGTTGAGAATGGGCAACACTGGTAAGTTGTACCTGCGGCAAATTGAAGCATAAAAAAAACGCTGCATAAGGCAGCGTTTTTTCAGAATTCACTTGGACGACAGATTAGTTGTTGTCTAAGCCAACAATCTTGCGCGCAGACATTACCGCACTGTCTAAATCGGTCAATCTACCAGCACTTGCTGGACCAAGAACGGATGAATACAAAGCCAACTGCTTCTCAAATGATAGATCTAGATGGTTATATAGATTTTGGCGGATTTGAGCGTGTTGTTGTGGTTTCGCGCTCGATAGACCTTCCAACGTATCGTAGATGAGTGTAGTTGTATCCATATCAGTCCTTAGTAACTCATTATAAAATTTTGCGTATTATGCACTCGGTGTCATCTTTGTTCTGCGAGATTGATCGCATTATGTGCAAGTCTGCTTAATTGTGTAATCAGTTAGTTATAATTGTGTTGTAGTGGCAAGGGCATTTAAAGCGCAAAAGAAAAGGAGACACTTAGGTCTCCTTTGGTCGTTTGCAATTCACTTTCTAAGTGATAGATCCGCTAGCGGATGTTGATGTTGTTATCTCTGCGGTCATACATGTCAGGTGTGGTATGTAACCCACCCGCGTAACCCGCTGCCTCTAGGGTTTCTCTCACTTCACGAACGTGTTCTGCGGTGACTGGTTCTTCTCTATCACCGAGATGTAATCGGACGAAAGTGATCAGTTCGGCTAGCCTTTGATCAGACAGGACATCTTCAAAGCTCGCCATTGGCATGAAGTTTCTGTCTTTGTCGAGATACGTAGGTTGTAAGCCCCTTACCGTTACCGCAATGGTGTTGAATGGGTCACTGTGCATGATGATGCCGTTATTCAGCAGAGTAGGGGCGATAGGGTCGCGACCTTTACCATCGTCACCATGACACGCACCACAGGTTTGGCGATAAGTCGTGTAGATCTCGGCAGCGTATGACTCTTCATCAAAGCCCTTCGGCTCTAACGGCACCGCGTCACTGCTTATGGTGTTGTTGGTATCACCGTTCAACAAGTAGTAGGACATCGACTCGATATCTTCACGTGTCATCAAGCTCAGGCTATTTTTCACTACGTCAGCCATACCAGCGAAAGCCGTGCCTTTGTCTGAGTGACCTGTGTGTAGGAAGTCGGTGAGTGTTTTCTCATCCCAGCCGTCGATATAAAGCTCGTTTGCGGTAATATCGGGCGCATTCCAGCCATCGATTAAGTTACCTTGGAAAATGCGCTCAGGTATTAGAGCTTGTGCAATATTTCGTGGTGTATGGCACTCAGAACAGTGACCAAGCCCTGCAACCCAATATTTACCTTGTTGCCACTTCTCGACATCATCAACCTTATCTTTGAGTTCCTCTGGTACTTGATAGTCGACCGGATCGGTATCCATGAATACGATATTCCAGCCAAGCAGACCTAGGCGAATATTCGACGGGAACATCATGCTGTTGTCGTCATTGCGTCTTGGTACCGCTGTGATGGATTGCATGTACTCCCATAAATCGACCATGTCTTGATCTGTCAGATATTGATACGAGGTGTAAGGCATAGCAGGGTACAAGTAGCCATCTTTACCTTTGCCATCAACCAAGGCGGCTCTGAAGTCGTCGAAATCATAGGTTCCGATACCTTCGGTAGTGTGAGGAGTAATGTTGGTTGAATAAACTGTGCCAAAAGGAGTGACAAACGGCAGGCCACCAGCAAAGGGTTCACCACCTTCCGCGCTGTGACAAGCGACACAGTCGCCAGCATGCGCCAAGTACTCCCCGCGCTCAACTGACTCTGAGTTCAAGCTTGCAACCCTCTGTTGTTCAGCTTCTCCTGCATGTCGGATGTAGGCGCCTAGAGCCAGTATCTCGTTTTCGGTAAGTTGGTTATCAAACGCTGGCATCAGGTTGTTCAAGCCATAGTTAATCGTATGTTGAATCTCTTCAATGCTACCCCCGTGTAACCAAGTGTCATCGGAAAGATCGGGAACCCCAATCTCTGGGTTAGCAATTGTGCCATCAGCGTGGCAAGACGAACAGTATTGGACAAACAAGCTTTTACCGAGTTCGACTTTAACCTCAGGCACATCGGTATGGCGTTGGTTTAGAGACGCTAGATAGTAAGAAACCTTTGCCACTTCATCTGGGCGCATGATTTCACTCCAACCCGGCATTGCACCATTTCGCCCCTTGGCAATGGAATGGATTAACGCTTCATCGCTACCGCCATATAGCCATTCTTGGTCGATCAGGTTAGGGAAGTGTTTTTGGCCTTGACCGTTGTCGCGGTGACATGCGGCACAATGGGTTTGGAATAAGATCTGACCGCTGTTTACGATCTCAGGTACCTCTGCTAACCCAGCTAAAGTGGTTTCACTTGTTAGGGCAAACTGCTCATCGAGGCTTGTAGTGGGCGAACTGAGTTTATCGTCACTTTGCTGCCAATCGACTAAGCCTTCCCATTCACCAATCCCTGGGTACAACACGAGGTAGCCTGCGGAGAGCGAGAAAGCGACAGCATAACTGACAAACAGTAATTTAGGTGGCGGTGCGTCTTTTTCTTCAATGCCGTCAAAGGTGCCAACGGTGTGGTCTTCGTCGGCCTTGTGATTACTACGCCAGTACTTAACGACAACGGATACCATTAGAACAAAGAATATTATGGTTAAGAGTGCCGCCCATAAGTTCCAAAATGTGCTCATTGTGATACCTCCTGTGACGTATCTTTACCTAGGCTTTGCAGGTATCGAATTAAGGCTTCGCCTTTGGTTTTACCTCTAACCTGTAGTCTTGCATCACCAATTTCTTGGTCGGTATATGGAACACCTAGTGTACGTAATACCTCCATTTTCGCACTGATATCATCCCCAGTGAGTGTTTGTTCAAACAGCCAAGGGTAAGAAGGCATGATAGAAGTAGGCACGACTTGTCGAGGGTTGATTAGATGTATCACATGCCATTGATCAGAATACTTTCTTGCTAAATTGGTTAGGTCAGGACCAGTACGTTTAGAACCCCACAAGTTAGGAAACTCATAGATATCGTCTGCTTCTTGGTTTGGGCGTCCGTTACGTTTGATTTCTGGGTCAAGAGGGCGCACCATCTGCGTGTGACAGACGTGGCAGCCTTCGCTGATGTAGATATCTCGACCGGCTAGCTCGATAGCGGTTAACGGCACAGCGAGGCTGTTTTTAGCGATATCATCTCCTCGAACGATGTTTGGGACCACCCAAACTACCAGTGAGAAAGAGGCGACGACTACGGTGGTCAAAATTAGAATGACCAACGAGTGGGTAAAGTCTTTACTCATGATTTATGCCTCCCCATTTGCTGTGCGTTTAACATCAAGCTCAGCTGGCATGCGCACCGTTTTGTAAAGGTTCAGTGCCATTAAGAACAAGCCAAGTACGAATAGAGCACCACCAAAGAAGCGCAGGAACAGCCAAGGTGCTTTGAAATCCATCGCTTGCACAAAACTGTATACGAGCTCGCCGTTGTCGTTTTGAGTGAGCCACATGTAGCCTTCACCAATACCCGCTACCCACAATGCAATGGCGTAAATAGCCACACCTGCGTGCGCGAGCCAGAAGTGCCACTTGAGCATCCTTGGTGACCAAAGTTCGGTTTTGCCCCATAAACGTGGGATGAAGTAATAGAATACGGCGATACCCGACATCGCTACCCATCCGAGAGCACCAGAGTGGACATGCCCGATAATCCATTCGGTGTTGTGTGCAACCATGTTGAACAAACGAATAGCGAGCAGTGGGCCTTCGAATGTGGCTAAGCAGTAATAGAGAATCGCCGAAAAGAAGAATAAAAGAATGTAGTCGGATTTAAGTTTCTCTTTGTTTTGCAGTAGAGTCATCGCGCTGTTAAACGCACCTGCCCACGATGGTAACCAGAGGATCAGTGACATCACGATACCAATGTTTTGTACCCACACCGGAACGGAAGAGTAGACGAGGTGGTGAGTACCAGCCCAAGTGTAGAAGCCAACTAAGCCCCAGAAGTGAATCACGGATAATCGGTACGAGTAGATAGGGCGGTCAGCCGCTTTGGGTATGAAGTAATAGTTCATACCGATGACGCCAGCCGTCAGCAAGAAACCTACCGCATTATGTCCCCACCACCACTGTACGATGGCATCTTGAGCTCCCGCGAAGACGGAATAGGACTTCATTGCAGATACGGGCATCGCGAGATTGTTGACGACGAAGATCATCGCGATCACGATAATAAACGCTGCAAAGAACCAGTTTGCCACGAAGATGTGGTCGACTTTTCGTTTGGCTATCGTGCCAAAGAACAACACAGCATAAAGTACCCAAACGAGCACAATAAGCAAATCAATTGGCCACTCTAGTTCTGCGTACTCTTTTGACGTGGTGTAACCCGCAGGCAGAGAGATAAGCGCCAGTAGTAGCACAAGTTGCCAGCCCCAAAACACCATCCATGACAAGCTCTTATTGAAGAGCTCACAATGCCCGGTTCGCTGTGCGATATACAATGACGTCCCCATCAGGATATTGACGACAAACCCGTATATGACGCCAGAGGTGTGTAAGGGACGAAGCCTACCAAACTGAAAGTACTCCGAGTCGAAGTTTAAGATGGGCCAATACAGCTGTGCAGCGAGAATCACACCGATGATCATGCCTAAAATAGCCCAGATTAAGGAGGCGATAATAAAGTACTTCACTACCTTAATGCTGTACTGAGTTGTCACTTGTTCCATAACAAGGCTCCTTGCCTAGGGTTTTTACTGGCTGACTGTGCTAGAGTCGCTCACCGACTTTGATTCGCTACCGAGGTTCGAATAGAAATAAGAAATATCGCGGATGTCTTGGTCCGAGAGCGTATCGGCTTGTTGCTGCATAAGAACCGCCAGTCCACTGGTTCTTTCTCTTGTTTGATAATCTTTTAACGATGATATGAGGTAGCCCATCTTTTGACCACGAAGGTTTGGGTAAGGGTCTTGTGTTGAAATGCCGTCATCACCATGGCAAGTCATACACACCTTGGCTTTTTGTTTACCTAATTCGAATTGTTCTTGGTTGATTTCAGCTGAAACAGGAAACATGACCAGCGTCAGTAAGAGGGGAGACAGTGCCGCCATGGGGTTAAACTTTTGCTTATTTAAACTCATTATCGATTCCCTTGATTATGAATTGAGTAATTAACTTAAGAGAGTTAGACAATATTGGCTGGTGATATTTAACGGCTCACAGCATTAAATCGGGCTATTAAAATCACTTACGTTCGATTAAAGGTTATGCAGTGTCACGGAATATCGCTACTAAATGACCCATCTTTCTTGTCAATTTTATCAGTCACTACGTATTCACACGGGGAATTGGATTACTGAGGGCGTAAAAGAGCTCGTTTTATTTCAAAGACTCTGTAGATTGTCGGAATAAGGTTTGATCGGGTATGAGTGAATGTTTTAGGAAAATTAAGCCATGGTTAGGCGAGTCATACGAACAATTTGAACTAGACTCAATTTAGTGACCTTTTTAAATGGAGTTTAAAATGAGATCTACTCTTCTTGTCTTCCTTTTATCGTATTCGCTGTCTGTGCTTGCATCTTCGAATTTATCCGTTTTCGAGCATACGGGTAAAAAGCATGAATTGAGTCGAGAGCAACTACTGCAGTTACCTCAAACTGAAATCACAACAGCGCTTCCATGGAGTGAAGGTGAATATGTATATGGTGGCGTTACTCTGCAGGTCGTTTTAGAAGGTTTGGAGTTATCGATGCCACCTCTGGTTACTATTGTGGCTCTAAACGATTATAAAGTGGCGATACCAAAAGAAGATTTTTATGACCATCAGCCGATTATTGCGATTAAGCGAAATGGTCAGTTTATGCCGGTGAGAGAGAAGGGGCCGTACTGGCTGATCTATCCCTTGTCGTCTAAGCCTGAAATCAACAATACCGATTTCCACGCAAAAATGATCTGGCAGATACGAGATATTCATTTGTAGAGGGCTATCATGAAAAAACTGTTTCCCTTGTCTACCATCAAGATCGCCGTTTTGGCATTGGCTGTGGTGGTGCTTAGTGTGAATATCTACAGTGTTACGCGTATTAACGATATCAATAAGAGTTTTTCGAGCCGACAAAACGAAGCAACGTGGTTTGTTTTTCAATTGGTAAAGGAATATGCGAATTTCATGATGGTGAGCCGTTCAGGTAACCTCAATTATGATGAATTGCGGTTAGCCTATGATATTACCTGGAGTCGTTTTGATATTTTACTAAACAGCAATGAGTCTTCTAACTTCATTAAAGCTGCGAACTTCAAGCCTTATTTCTCTTCAGAATTTGAAAAGTTTAAATCGTTAGAGTCTTCAATAAAACTCGTTCAGGAGGGGGAGTTGTCGAGGGAATCACTGCAGAAAAAAATCGCTATTTGTTACGACACGCTGGTGGACTTTATTAATGAAAAATTTCGACTGCAAAGTCCTGTGATTGAAGAGAATACCTCATTAGTCGAAAGGCTGGTAAAAATGCACATGTTTAGTAGTGTGCTTCTCGCATTAGTTCTGATCGCGACTGGCATAATTTTTTACGCTGATTTTTCAGCTAAAAGAAGGCTTTACACTACAGACTTCATCACAGGATTCCAAAATCGTGTTTCCTTAATGAAATTTATTAAACATAATTATCCCAAAGAGAGTAATTTTGATCTCTATTTTGTTCGCATAAGAAACTTGAGTGAAATTAACCAGAAATATGGCCTTGAATATGGTGATTTGGTAGTGAGCTCAGCTGCTAAATCTTTGTCGGCCAAGATTCCAGAGAGTACGGTTTCATTTCGTAGCAGTGGCAGCCAGTTTTTATTCTTTATACCCGAGCACCTCTACGCGAGCAATGAGATACAAGAACAGTTTAAAGACGTTCTGAGTGACTATATTGCAGCTGGTAACTTAGAATTGATGATTGATGCTGTTGTGAGGCACAAGAAGAATATCAGCTCCAAAGATATGATGGAACTATTAACCAATATGTAACGTCACAGTGAGGGTCATAGCTTAGCTTTTATTCGCCTTTTATTAATCCCGTAGAGTCACTATCTGCTTTCCTGACGGTACGAAGTACATATCAGAGAGCTTTGATTCTTTATATGCCCTCGTGGTCAAAAACGTCTTCCCAAGCCCCCAGAAGCTATTGAATACAGCATCCCCCTAGATTTAGGAAGAAGGCTCGAGATAAAGCTAGATTGTTTGTTAGCGTTGGTAGGCGACAGCACTGCTGTTAATGCAAAAGCGCTTTCTCTCTTTCGCTTTTTATTGGTTGCTTTTCTGGCACAGTGCCACGATACGATCTTCATTGATCTCGTCAAGCATCGAACATTGCTCTAGGATGGTATTCGGCTTGTGGTCGCGGATGAACTCGATAAACTCAGTGTAAGTGAGTGGCTGGCTAAACAGATAGCCTTGTATCAGGTCACAGTTGGCTTTGCGCAGGTACTGGTACTGCTCTATACATTCAACGCCTTCTCCGACCACCAAGGTGTTACAGGAATGTCCCAAATTAACCATTGATTCCACCATTTTACGGTCCGCTTTGTCATAGACGATATGATCGATAAAACTCTTATCAATTTTAAGTTCGTCGACAGGGTAATGAAGCAACTGATTAAACGCCGTGTAACCTGTGCCAAAATCATCGAGTGACACTTTTAGCCCCAGGCCTCGGATGCTCTCAATTGTCTGCACCGTCAGTTTGGTGCTTTTCACATAACTGGTCTCAGTGATCTCAATGATGATATTGCCTGGTGGCACTTTAAAACGTTCTATTACCTTGCGAATGTTGTCTGCGAAATTACGGTTATAGAGCTCCATCGCCGAGATATTGATAGATAAGGTACCTTTGTATTTATGGATATCGGAAAGCTCTTTGTAGCTTTTAATCGCCATTCCTATTACCCACATATCGATTTTCGATATCAAGTTGCTTTTTTCTGCGACTGTTACAAATTCGTCTGGTCCAGCTTTGATATCAGCGAGAGCAGGACAACGAATAAGACATTCAGCACCATCGATTTCTAATGTCTTTGCATTAAATATGGGCATAAAGCGTAGCTCAAAGTTATCGCTCTCACAGCACTCTAAAAGCCTTTTCTCGATAATATCGTGTCTTTTTAAGGAATGGATGAGCTCTTCGCCATAAACGATGCGACTATCTCCGTCACTGTGAGCCTTGGCATTTATCAACATTGCATCGATACAACGGTGCCAGATCTCTTCAAATTTAGGGGTGTCAACCGGGAGCACGCCCGTAGCGATAGTTAAACGAAAGCCATAGTAATCAAGGAAGGTTGTGCCGGTTAAGGCGTTATTGATGTTCTCGATCTCTTCGTTTATCGATTGGTGTTCAGCCATTTCTAGTATGGCGATGAATTGATTGCCTCCCAGCCTTGCCAATGAATAATCACTGCAACTAAAGCCAAAGGAAGATTGTTGATTTTGTAACGTTTCTCTAAGTGCTTTCGCCAAGCTAATTAGCACGTTATCACCGACTTTTGCGCCGTATAGGTCGTTAATCTTCCTAAAGTCCATGATGTCCCAGCAAACTAAGTAGCAGCGTGTACTCATCGAGCTTTTTAGGCGCACATCAAGATGTCGAATGAATGAGCGGCGGTTAGCCAACTTAGTAAGTTGGTCAAATTCAGCTTCAAATTTCAGTTCTGTTAGTGAGTCGATATACGCATTCTTTAGCCCGTCAATCTCACTTTGTCCTGATGAACGTTTAAAGTACCTGAGTTTGAGCCCTCCAATCGATATTTCGTGGAGAAGGTCTTTGAGCGGACGCACCAATTGGTAACGCACTACCAAATGAACAATGAGCATGATAAAAGATAAAGTCGCTAGGAATCCTAAGAAGGTGTGCTGAGCGATCATGGCTTTTTCAATGTTAAATTTCTGTTCTCGAATGTTGACTTGAGCAAGGAAGTGACGACTGTTCATTTGAACGTTAATACTGTCTTTATTCTGTTCAAATGACTTGATAATAAACTGAGTGTTTTCAATGTTTTCTACTTCATTTGATGGTTCAATCAAAAGTTGCATGTTGTCGTCGTCATTATAGCTAATGAGCAAGTTTGAGAGCTGCTTTAGCGGACCGTCTGCAATTAAGATGTATCGGTTTGAGCTTGTGTTGGCTCGTTTATCTTGAGGAACTAGGTAAGGGTCGATGGCGGCAACATAGGCATATCTTAATCCACCATTAACCGATATGTATGAAAAGCCCTCTTGGGATAGTTCAGTTTGGTTGATTAATGAGGTGTAAATGTCGAAGACCCGCTCGTAGATACTGTCCGGTATCTTTAAGTCTTCAAAAGGGTCAACTCGTAATGTCGATAGTGTGAGTTTAAATTTTGGATCAATGATGTAAATGTTGCGTTGACCGAACTGATTAACATGGCTTTGATTGAGAACTCGCAATACTCTTTTTTCTAAAAGAGATAGGGTTGTATAGTCAGTAGGATTTTGAATGTAACGCAAGAATTGTAACGATGAACTGATATCTTTGACGAGCAAAGATAGCCCCAATTGCTCATATTCAGCCGCAACCAGCGCGGTATTAACATCGGACTGCACTTCGTCTAAGTACATGTGCTTGGTGTGGTTTGAGGCGAAGTTGTAGGTAATGAATCCCGAGACTGCGAATACGAGTAGCAGTGCTGGGATAAGTACAAAATACAGTTTCTTCAATACAGGCATTTCTTATCTCAAACTATCAACAATACGATTACGAATTTGAAGGCTATTGGGTTCAAGGGGCTGATACAGATAGCTGCGTTCTAGTACTTCTTGGCTAGGGAAAAGCTCTGGGTCGTTTTGATACTCTTGAGAGGTCAAAGCCTTAGCTTTTGAGTTTGGTGTGGCGAACCAGGAGTCCATTGCGTTTTGAGCTGCAATTTCGGGTTGTGACAAAAAGGAGAGTATCGTTGATGCTTGTTCTGATAGTTCTCCGTTGTTAATCGCTGCGATGCACTCCAACCAAAGGGTTGTGCCTTCTTGAGGAACGATATAGGCCCATGATGCTTCGGGATCGACCTCATTCAATATGTAACTGTCTCCAGAATACCCGTAAGCCAAGTCTATATTGGCCAGTCTTTCTGGGCGGTGGATATAGTCGACGACGTATTCATTACTCTCAAGGTGGGGCTTTTGAGTTTGCAAGGTTTTGTAGGCAACTCTCAGCTCCTGCTCATTGTTTGTGAATGGTTCGAATTGGTTGAGTAGAAGTGCAGCACTCACGAGATCTGTTGGCTCGTAATACATACTAATTCGGCCACTGTTTTCGGTTTCAGGATCCAATATGGCTTTCCATGAATTAGGAGTGTCGACTTTATCGCTACGGTACAATATGCCCGATGTTCCCCAAGCATAAGGGATGCCATAGTCGCCGCATCCATCAACCCATCGAGAGTCAAAGTTGTTTGCGAGAGATTGCTGCATGCCACTGAGGTTGTGAAATAGGTTTTGCTCAGCCAACGCTTTGAGCTTCATACTCTCGATCACAACCAGTTCAAAGGCACCGCGGCGTTCGCTCAATAGGACTTCATCACGAATTGATTCGTCTGAAAAGTATTGCTGTTTTAATGCAATGCCATAGGTGTCATTCAATTTTTCAATGACGCTCTCGGATAAAAACTCATCCCAATTGTAGAGATAAATTTCATGTTGTTGACCAAATACTAACCCAGGCGAAAAGGATGCGGACACGAGAACTGAAACATAAAATGCCTTCACCGACGGATTCCTTTCTCTTCTTTGTTTAACTAGATCCTAGCGCAAAATTTGAGACCTGCTTCAAATTTACGCCTATAATTTTACTTAAACATTATGCTGCGCACGCAGTTGCCTAGGTTTTACTTGAAGTAAAACCATCAGCATGGTGTTAGTTAGCGCTATCCCAATCGCTAGGTTTTCGATATGGAGCGGCGGTGAGAAGCGATAAAACAAAGCGCTGAAAAAGGAGGAGACGCTCCTGAGCAAGCTTAATGGGTCCATTCTTCTAAATCATGCTGTTGTTCGATAACTCATTATTTATCATTGGCTTATTCTATCGGTCACCCCTTGAGAAATTTTGACTAATGACTTGTGGCACAAGGAGTTTGTGCTTATTGTGGTCGAACGTTGTCATTCATTTCAATCGTCGGAGACATTGTGGATTTAGAAATATATCAAGTCGATTCATTCACTAGCCAAGCTTTTAAAGGCAATCCTGCAGGTGTCTGTATTTCTCAACACGTGTTGGATGAAGCATTAATGCTTTCTATTGCGGATGAGATGGCGGTTCCAGAAACGGCTTTCCTTGCGTTAGAATCTATGACTCTTAAGTGGTTTACGCCGGAAGTAGAAGTTCAGCTGTGCGGGCACGGCACTTTGGCGACGGTTCATGTGATGAAAGAAAAAGGACTATTAAAAGCCAGCGACAGGATCGTATTTCAGACCTTATCTGGTGATTTAACTGCCACAGTTTGTGACTCGTCCATCGAGTTAGACTTCCCGGGTACTCAATTATCAAGTGTAGAGGTTGATACTAGGCTGTTGGAACATCTAGGTATTGAGAACAGTCAAGTGTTGTCATACATGGAGTTCGACTCTAAAACGTTTATCGAGGTGACCAATGAGCAGGTTGTTTTAGACCTAACCCCCAACTTTGATGCCCTCAAGAAGATGAAGGGTAGAGGTGTTGTGGTGACCGCGCTTTCATCCAATATTGAGCTTGATTTTATCTCTCGCTATTTCGCGCCTTGGGTTGGCACGAATGAAGACCCAGTAACTGGCTCGGCGCACTGTGCTCTCACGCAATACTGGTCTGAGAAACTGAATAAGTATTGTTTTAATGCATACCAAGCCTCTCGTCGTGGAGGCTATATTTCGACAGAACTTCTGGCTAATGGACGCATAAAGTTGATTGGCTCTGCGAAAACCGTGATCAGTGGGCGCTTGAAGGTTTAGATATCACTTAGGAACGAATATCACATAGGCCGCTAAAACGAGTCAGTAATTCAAAAAATAATCGTGTAGCCCATTTTTTTAGGTTACAAATGGAGGGTTCATACGAGCGCTACTGGCTATTGAGCTGCCTGATGAATCGTAGCGAGGTCGTTAAACCTAAGTTATTGTTGAAGGAATCACTGTGTCTGCTTTTTATCTATCTCAAGTTTTAGTCGCCATTGCGATTTGCTTTGATCTCCTGTCGTTTCAGTTTAAAGAGCGTAAGAAGATTGTGACTTGCCTGTTTTTTGCCGGTGTACTGATTTCAAGTCACTTTATTCTTTTGGAGCAGTGGACTGCGGCATGCTTGATGATTATTGCCACTATCCGTTATTTAACGAGTGTGTTTTCCACATCACCTAAATTCAAATATCTGTTTTGCTCTCTGTCTGTGGTTGCTACTGTCTTTACCTTCTCAGGGTTAACTAGCGTATTGAGTTGCTTTGCATCAATGTTCCAAACATTTGCTGCTTTTAACAAGGATGACCGTCGACTTCGAGAGCTAATGATCATCGGCACCAGTTTTTGGCTTGTTCATAATTACTTAGTTGGCTCTCCAACAGCGGTTGTTATGGAAGCCTTATTTATTGGCAGTAACTTGCTTGGCTATTACCGTTTTTATTTCAGGAAGAACGTAGCTGCTTAGTGTGTTGTGTCATTAACACCTCACAACCTTTGAGCGGCTAAAAAAACAAGGAAATGCTATGTCAAATATCTACACGGATATCCCTTAGTCGATACCTAATGAAATATTTAATGACTTGATAGCGAATGACAACATTCGGATAGAGAGGATACTTTCACATGGACACAGTTCTCCTGAGGAGGGTTGGTACGATCAAGAGGAGCATGAATGGGTTCTGGTGCTCGAGGGACAAGGCGTTATCGAATTTGCTGATGGTCGTATTGTTACTTTGTCTAAAGGGGACTACCTCAATATTCCCGCCGGTGAAAAGCACAAGGTTCAGGGGACTGACAAAGACTCTGTTACGATATGGCTTGCGGTGTTTTATCGTTGATTTTGGGATAGAGGTAAAAGAGCGTATGTGGCGAAAATTTCAGGTTTTTCACCAGAGAATGTCGGTACAGAGGCAAAACGAAGAGTGGCTACTTTATCGAGAATCGGAAACTTCAATACGATCTCGAGTTTATGATGTGATTATCCCTTCTGATTTAGCAGAGGAAGAGTTTGCGCGTTATTTAGCGGATATTTATCATGAGTTTGCTTCAGAAAAATACCCATCAGTGACACGTATTCTTTAATGTGGCTAGTGAGTGTCCCATTGCAACTATTTATCAACTGATGCCTGTTTGTAGAGTAACAAATCCAATAGTTAGAATCTGAAAGCAACCAAAGGAAGATAGTGTGGTTAGAATTCGAAATTATCAAGAAAGTGACGCCAAAGCGCTATGGGAGATCTTTTTTTACACGGTTCGCAACGTGAACATACGAGATTATTCTCAAGAGCAAGTCGAGGCTTGGGCACCAAGTGGTTTTGACTTTGCGTTGTGGCAAAAGCGTATGGTCGGGTTAAAACCTTTTGTCGCTGAGTTAGATGGTCATATTGTTGGCTATACTGACTTACAGCCGAGTGGTTTAGTCGACCATTTTTTTTGCCATCATCAATATCAGGGGCGAGGTGTGGGCCGAGCGTTGATGGAGCATGTGTTAACGATAGGGCAACTTCGTGGGGTATCAAGATACTTCTCAGAGGTAAGTATCACCGCGAGGCCATTTTATGAGCGTATGGGTTTTAAAGTAGTGAATGATCAGCAAGTCGATATGCGTGGAGTAACGCTTACGAATTTCGTGATGGAAAAGGTTATCGACAAGTAGGTTTATGTTAAGAGCGAAGATTGTGAAGAGGAACCGGCCTAAAAGGATTATTAAACCTTTTTAAGGGTAAATTTTGCTGATCTACTGATATTGTCGATGAGTTCAAATTGTGTGCTAGCCAATTTGTCTAATTTTAAAGATTGAATGAATACAAGGAGTGTTGTTCATGAGTCATGTGAGTAGATTAAAAGTATACACATTAGTGTCGATGTTTTCTTTTGCAATCGGAGTGTTAGCCTTGCAATCTGGGGTCTCTGGGTTGTTTCCGCTCTTCGTCGTGGTTATTTCATTTTTTTCTTTTGTCATTAATTCATTCCTTTGTTTATTCGGCAATAAATATGAGAATGCCAAAGAATAAATCTCGAAAATGATTATCGAAAATCTCTTCTAAGTCTCAATTGTGGGACAGATCTTGATGGTGTTTTTGCAATTGCGCTAAGATTTCCTCTTTAATTTCAATGTACTATTCGGTTCGATTGAAAAGAGTGAGGGTAGTACGTGGGAATCGAAGCTTTAGCATTTGTTATGGATGCGCTAGTCACGGCATGTTGTATGTACATTGCATCTAAAATGTCGTTTGTGGTGGCGGATTTTAAGTCTCTTCTAACGATAGCGATTATCGTATCTCTAGTCTCTATGATTCCGACAGTGGGGTGGGTTCTAGGGCTTATACTGTTCGTATTTCTACTTGGGAAGGCAACTCATTCGAGTATTGGTGACTGTATTTGGGTGGTGGTGTTTACCAAAGTGGTGTCGATGGCCGCGTTTCTGATATTTGGCCGACTGTTTGTATAACCCAATATCCACTTAATATCTAAAGTGATAAGCCAAAATCTAATGTTCGAATAGAAAAGACGTGTGACATTGTCACACCTCCTAAATCTCTTTTAACGGCCATTGGTGTCTGTTACTTAGTTAACAGTACAGCGTCAATGACATGTATCACACCGTTGCTCGCTTTAACGTCTGCTGTTACGACGTGAGCTTTGTTGATCATTACAACACCATGGTCAGTACTAATTGTGACTGGCTCACCCTGTATGGTGACTGCGCTGTCTAGTTTTACCACATCTTCAGCCATTACTTTTCCTGGCACTACATGATAGGTGAGTACTGCGACCAGTTTGTCTTTATTTTCCGGCTTCAATAACATATCTACCGTACCTTCCGGTAGAGCGGCAAACGCTTCATCTGTTGGTGCAAAAACAGTGAACGGGCCTTCTCCTTTCAGTGTATCCACTAATCCTGCTGCTTTTACTGCCGCTACTAACGTTGTGAAAGAGCCATTATCAACCGCTATATCAACGATGTCTTTTTTCATACCATGATGGTCAGCATTGACAGCCGTTGATAAAAGAAGTGATGCGGCGAACAGCGACAGGCTTTTATATAAGTTTTTAAGCATATTGGGTTCCTTTCAGTTTTTCCTTTGTTTCCGAGGCTTGTTACGAAAGGCCGAGCACGATAGATCATATCTACGTCACGCTTGAGACATTGCCCTATCCCGAAAACTCAACAAAGTGGGGATGTAGAAAGGTTAAATACTTGTTGTAATTCTAAATTTGTACATATATTTAATGGGTGATTATTCAACTAGTGGATGTGAATATGAGGTCTGTTTTACCTGTAGTACTTTCCGCGGCTGTTTCTATGCCAGCGTACAGTGGACTAGCTCCTAGTGAGGGCTTTAGTGGTAACTTTAGTGTCTTGGCTGGGTTCTATTCTGACAGCAGTAATTTGAGTACTGAACAAGACTCAAACCAAGCAACCAATACCATGGAAGGCGATAGTGAGAATCAAGGCTTACTTGGTTTTCTTGGAACTGTTAAATATACCTTTGGTGAATCCCTTACTCACCAAGTTTATGCCGGTACCACCCGAGAAGATATTGCGACCGGTACTATTGCTTTTGAAATCGGTTATCGACACCAACTCTCTGGCGGAACCATATTAGATGTTTCCGTGTTACCGACACTTATCTCCGGCAAGGCTTGGTCTGATCCTTACGCTGTTGGTGTGAATCGAAACGAAACTGATGTAAAGGGTAACGTGGGCCGCCTACAACTGACTAACATCGGCGGCACTGCTTTCCAAACAGATTTTGCTATTGGTGAGTCTGATGTTGATGATGAACTGTCAGGTACCCAAAGTCTGTCTACACAAGAAGCCGCACTCCTCGATAGAGAAAGAGCTTATTTATATGCTAAGGCAGGCTATCGCTTCATTCTGCCTAATCAGGCCGGTTTGTTAGTACCTTCTATGGTGTATTTCAATTCTGATGCGGAAGGGGGGGCTCTGAGCTTTGATAGCTACGGTATCGAGTTGAACTACGCTAAGCGAATTGGCCGTCATGGTTTTGTTGTTACGTTAGATGCGAATGACCGTCAGTATGATGAAGCTAACCCAATCTATGGAAAAACTCGTGAAGAGAACGAGTATGGTGCCTTTTTAGCGTATGAATTTGGTGGATTGCTGGGTTACAAAGATTGGTCGTTTATTACGTTACTTGGTCTAAGAGCCATTGATTCCAATATCGATTTCTATAACTCTGAACAGGTATTGGCAAGCGTCGGCATCGACTATAAATTTTAACGCAGATCGCCACCATAGCTGTGCAGTTCTAAGTTAACTTCATTATTTCGGGTACTTACACTTTTTATGGTTGTAGGTGCTCGCTGCTATTCGTAATATGAAATCCAGACAATACATTGAAACTTATTAAGGAAGCGATTTGGATATACAAATTAGACATTTAGAAGCAACGGATAGCGAAGATTTATTCGATATTTATCGCCGCCCTTCAGTTTCAGAAAACACGTCACAAAAACCATACCTCAGTTCTGATCAAGTGGATCGGCTATTTGGTCATTCAGACCATTTTACGTTGGTCGCTGAATCATCCGAGAAAGTCGTAGGCCACATTACCTTGTTTATGACGACTAAAGTAAGGGACCGACACTGCGCAGGGCTTGCTATTGCCATTCATCCGGATGTTCACGGAAAAGGGGTTGGTAAAGCCTTGATGCAAGAAGCCATCAATCAAGCGGATAATTGGCTAAACCTAGTTCGCCTGGAGTTAGAAGTTCATGCCGATAACCACGCTGCGATTGCTTTGTACGAACGCGCTGGCTTTCAGTTAGAGGGGACTAAGCGATTGAGTACCTTCAAAAATGGCAAGTACATTGATATGTTGCTGATGTCGAGAATAAAGCCTGAATATCTAGCATCTTGAATTCGCTTTAGGTGATTGAATTTATAATCTGAATAAGAATTAAATTACCGCTGTAAAGCCATAAAGCCCTCAAACTGCAGAAGTTTGAGGGCTTTATGATTTTGTTATGAGTTGAGGTGTGTTGACTAACTAGCACGAGCACTGTTTTTTGGTAACAAGCATTTATGGATTATCAATACCGAAGCCATTACGAAGCGCAAACTGGATTAGCTCCATATGGTTATCGAGTTCGCGGATATCTAACATTCGATATTTGTGTGACTCGATAGTTCTTGGGATTAAAAACAGAATGTCGGCACATTGCTTAGCGGTGTAACCTTGCGCCAGTTGCCAAGATAAAATCCCAGTAGCGTATGGTTTACGCTAAATGATTGAAAATAAAATACCTACAACTTTATAGGTAAACTACAGGTTAGTGTTCTTTTGGGAACATACATCAGACCTTGGAGTAGATAACTTCTGCCTGATATTTATAAATTTAATTTTGAGTAAATGGTGTTGTTATAAAAATGGCTGTTTTGGAATACAAAGTGTGTGGCATAGGTGAGTGGGTAAAAACAAGAATATCAAGCCGTTGCGCTCATTTGCTTGCCGCTGAATACGAGTTGATGGGATGGCCAATCAAAATCGACGGAGAAGTGTTTTCTACTGAGAACGCGTAGTGCAAACGCGCACCAATAGGGCGAATATGGAAACGTAGTTTCCCTGAAGTTGTTACAAAAAAGCTGGCGATTGAATGCCAGCTTTTTTATTTAGAAGATCAACAAATAGGGTTTACTTGTTCACGAACTCTTTGAATTTTTGCTTGGTTTCAGCGTCGGCTTTTTCATACCAGAAGTACAGCATTTCTTCGGCCGTGTTAGACGCGTTGCCATAAATTTTTGCTGGTAGTGTTACTGGCTGAACAACTGCAGCGGCTGTAGCACCTGTCGTTAATGCGGCAATACCACCTGTACGGTTGTATTCTTTCGCTTCTTGAGGGTATTTACGGCCAATCTGCATGCCATCTTTGGTTAATTTGTCTTGCTTAACACTGATTGTATGTTGGTTCTCATCAACCAGTTTCCAATCTAGGTTCTGAAAGCCTTTTCTCGCTTCGTTAGCGTTGCGGAACTTCGGCATGTCGAACGTTACTGTTGTGTCTGTCGCGTCAAAAGTAGCAATAATTGCGTCACTATCAACAAACTCAGGGTCGTTACCTTGACTAAAAGCAAGCTGATATTGGAAAACGATTTGGTTTACACCGTCTGGCACGGTGATCGTTTTGCTTGAAGAGAAAAAACCACCCTCAAGATCAGGTTTAGCCTCATTAACCGCTAAGACTTCAACTAGAGCATCTGCGCTAGAAGGAACTTCAATTTTTACATCAGCTAACACTTGTGGTGCTGCGATAATTGTGGAAAGCAGCGCAATGGATTGTAATGTTTTCATAATCATACAGTTATTGGTGTGAGATATTTTACAATCTCACGCAAAACGAAGTTTTTCAAGTTGCCTTCTCTCCATTTGGTAAAATTCACCGAAACTTAACTTAAACCTAATTGCTGAGTATATCACCTTTGCATTTTTTGCTCACATAAGGATGGTGTGGCCCCTGGTGCTCACTTATGCTGGGGCCTGAAATGGGAGTAAAAACTTCTCAAAGTTAACTTTTTGTACTGGTGAGGTGTTTGCTTGTTAAACTATAACTTCCCATAAAGTAAGAGATCCAATCATCAATAGGCAATGGTCGAGCAAAGAAATAGCCTTGCGCATATTTACAACCTATCTGACGTAACGTTTTTACATGGCTTTGTGTTTCAAGTCCTTCTGCTATGACTGAAAAATCAAGTATCTGCGCAAGTTTTAACACTGCACATGTGATCTCGTAATCGACCTTGGATGAGTTGATGTCTTCGATAAAACTACGGTCTAACTTAACGCAGTCAGCGGAGAGGTTTTTTAGTACCGAAAGAGATGAATATCCGGTACCAAAATCATCTATTGCGATCTTATAACCTTTGGAATGAAGCACTTCTATGGTTCTCGAACAGGTTTCGAAGTCTCGCATCATATCTCTTTCTGTTATCTCAAGTAGCAACTGATGCGGTTTACAGTCGGTTTCATCGAGTATGACTTGAAGTTGTTCCGCAAGGTCGGTCATATAAAACATTCGTGCAGAGAAGTTGATAGAGAAAGTCACCCTTTCTAAATTGATTCCAGAGCGCTGCCATTCAGTAATCAGGTTCGCCACTTTCTTAAATACCCATTTATCGATGTCGATAATCAGGTCACTCTTTTCGGCCACTTCCAAAAAAGCCACTGGTGGAAGTAGACCGAGCTTCGGGTGTTGCCAACGAACAAGTGCTTCAGCCCCAATGATCTCTTGCGAATCTAAATCGACTTTTGGTTGGAAAAATACTTCTAATTCATCGTTCGCAACCGCTTGATGCAGACCCATGTTAGTTTCGATGAGATCATTCACTTCGTGGGTCATCTTATCGGCATAAACGCGGTACTGGTCTCTGCCATTACGCTTAGCATGATACATGGCGGTGTCGGCGTTTCGAACTAAAGTTTCACCGTTAGCGCCATGAGTGGGGTATTCACATACGCCGATACTGGCTGCAACAAATATTGAGTTGTCTTCGGTATAGTAAGGCTTACGAAGTGACTGGTTTAAACGCTCTGCCAGCTGTTCACCTTCACTTAAGCTGATGTTAGAGAACACGACCATAAACTCGTCACCGCCCATTCGTGCAACAAAGCCGTTATGGCCAACTAGGGTGGTTAGGATATTAGATACATTGATAAGTAGGTTGTCACCTTGTCCATGACCGAGAGAGTCATTAATCGTTTTAAACTCGTCGATATCTAAATAAAAGAGCAAGAAACAGGTATCCTGTTCACGTGAACGTTTGATCTCTTCATCCAGCTTTTTTGTGGCTAACAGCCGGTTCGCTAACCCTGTTAATGGGTCGTGGTGGGCGAGAAAGTCGAAGTTCTTTTTCTCTTCAGTCAGTTCTAGATAAGCTTCAGACAACCTTCCTGCCATGTCATTGTAGGCTTTCTCCAAATGAGACCACTCATCGCTTCTGCCAAGTGCGATAGGTTCTCTTAAGCTACCAGATTCTAAGCGGTCAAAACCGTGCTTGAGTGCATTCAGTGGTTTTTGAATGTGATTCCTTACCACATAGTTAAGCAGTAGTAGAGATAAGATAACGGCAGAGAAACTGATCATAATGGCGTTAAGTCGTGATTCTCCGATCTCTTCTTCCAGTTGAGCGGTAAGCACCAATGCTTGATTTTGAACGCGTGATTCCGTGTTCTCAACCATTTCGAGCAAGTCGCTTTGCGCATCTAAAAGCGAAGCCATCACTAGCCAGCGTTGCTCAAGGTTGGCACGAATTCGTTTCAGCGCCGCGTTATAGCGTTTAACTGTTTTCTGAATGAGTTTCTTCTGTTCAATGACTGCTGCTGTCTCAATATCAACGTTTTCTAAGTGCAGTAAGAATATGTCGAGCTCTTTTTCGACTTTAATCAAAAGCACTTTTTCTGTTTCTGGCGTAATGCGGCTATGAATATCACCGACCATTTTTCCTGAAGTAAGAAAGGACTCTCTCAACATGTTCATGAGATCGAGCTCGTTGTTATAACGAATAAAGTCATGTTGGTTGAGGTGCTTCAGTTTGCTGTCGGCAATCGCAAACTCCAGTTGGTTCAATTGTGCTGCTAAGGTGGCATCTATTTGATTGGTTTGCTTGAGTATTCGATTGAGTGCAAGTGAGCTACCCAAGAAACGATGGAAGTTATCAATGAACGCGTCGATCTTTTGCGAAAAACCTTCGTTGGTCGATAAATCTCTGAGCTTTTGAAGTTGGTAGTCAACGTTAAATGCTTCTTCTGACAAGGTGTTTTCACTGAACAAAAAGGTCTGTTCAAGTAATTTCACTCGAGAGGTAAGCGTGAAAACTCGGCGGCTGATCTCTGAGTTCACAATCAATTCAGATACATGTGTTGAGGTTTCGTTTTTAAGTGTCGACTCGACATAATATAAAGAGCGAATCACCATGATCACTGCAAGGCTTACGATAAGTAGCGAAATGAAGTTGGAGATGATGAAGCGCTGGGTAATGTTTATTTGATTCAGTTTCATTGCGGCTTCCAAATATTCAGATATGCTTCACGGTAGCCATTTTTAGGGTCATAAATGCCAGTCGCTTCGTTGTTAATCAGCTCTGCGACGTTGTTTGGAGTTACGAGGTGAACAGGTGCAGAATAACCACTCGGTGGCATGCTATTGAATGCTCTGTTGAGTTCGTCAACGATTTGCCAACCTTGCAGGTATAAAGGCTCTGGAACAGTCGCTGATTGGAACTGATCTTTGTTGATTCGCTTGTAGGCGGCTTTGCTACCATCTCCCGCTGAAATGTTGTTTGGGATCAGTTTATTTTCTTCTAGGTTAGATTCTAAAGAGGGGATGGCATAGTCGATGTACAGATCGTTTATCGCCAAAATATGAGTGATATTGTCGCCGTGTTTTTTTTCTAGCATCTTCAAGGTAGCAGGCATTTTTTGGTCGATTTGGTCGAGTGGAAGGTAGATAAGTTCCAGAACATCACATTTACGACACTGCTTGATGGTGTCGACCATAGCGTTAGCCTTAATCATCGCAATTTCGTAGTTTGGATCTGTGAATACCACTATTTTTGCTTGTTCATCTGAGTCAACAATCGCAAGCAGCGCAGCAACTTCAGCGACATCTAATGGATCGGTCGTGATATTCGTGAAGAGACCAATATCAGGGTTTCCACCTGCGAGCTCCGTGGCGTGCCAGCCAATGATAGTAATTCCCAAATCTTGAGCTTGTTTTAAGATCTTCTGGTGTCGGACAGCATCAATTCCACCAAGCACGATAGCATCTGGCTGAAAACCTATCGCTTTTCTAATGGCTGCCCCTTGGCGTACTTCAGAGCCAAGACCGTCGATAAAACGCAGGTGCCAATCAATGTTGGACATCGCTTCCGATAAACCTTTTCCTACACCATAGACACCCCCGTTGCGCAGATCTGACGCAACAAAAATAATGTTCTTTTCATGGCGTACGGCAGGACCTTCCGTTGGGCCTCCCCATATGACTTGATTTGATACGGCACGTGTGACTTTGTTTTCGGCGTATTTGAAAAATACGTCCTCTGGATACTCTGCAAAACTCGTTGAGCTGCAAGTGATAGCAAGCAATAAACTCGCAAAGTGAAATATTCTATTCATCAGCTCTATAAAAGTCTTTAAATTATTACCTCTCTATATTTATAATATTGTTAATAAATATTCAAACACTTGGTAACATTTATGCTGGGTCAAAATTATAAAATTCTTTTACCTCTGCTTCTAACTACTTGTTTTATGGTTTCACTGCCTGTGAGCGCTGATGGTGAAAGGCCTGACGGTGATTTTGAAAAACTTGAAAAATTTCAAGAGACTGTAAGCGGAGAGCCCATTTCTGTAGCATCGAAATTTTCTGAAAAGCCCGTAAGGATCGCTTTAATTTATCCAAGTGCAGATATTTCTGATTTCTGGATACGTAATTTCATCGCGTTGAAGGAAAGATTGATTGCCTTACAGCTCAAATTTGAGATTGATGAATTTACATCTAGGCAGATCGAACACTCACTTCAAACTCAATACACCGAGCAAGTACTCAGCTCTGAAAAACCATATGACTTTGTCATTTTTGGACCATCAGAGTTGGATATACAAGCCGGTAATATCCAAAAACTGTCGGCTTCCTCTGACTTTAAAACCTTCATTTGGGCATTTCACACGCCAAACGAACAGTGGACTCACCAACCAGATAGTTGGTTTGATTTTTCCAGTGAAATGGGAGCCGAGGTGCTGTGTGACCACGTGGTCAAAGAGCTAGGTAACGACGTGGAGTTTTCCGCTAACCGAGGTATTCCAGGTATTACAGATACACAACGCTCTCAAGGGTTTATTGATTGTGTTGAAGATAAGGGCGATTGGTTAACGGTTTATGAGCATTTTGGGCAGTATCAAAAAATTGGTGGTGCTGATGGGATCCGGTTGGTCTTGGGTAACTTTCCAGAAGTGACTATGGTTCATAATGCGAACACGGCAATGACGATGGGCGCTGTAGATGCGCTAGGCGAAGCAGACAAGCTGTCTGATATATATGTGACAGGTTGGGGTGGAACCGCAAAAGAGATAGAGAAAATCCGATCTGACGAGCTTGATGCAACGCCAATGCGAATGAGTGATGATCTGGGGGTTGCCACTGCAGAAGCCATCAAGTTTCACTTGGAAGGCCGACAAACAGAAGTACCTTTGGTTTATCTAGGCAGAATCACCGTGGTGCACAACAAAATGGATGATGAAGAGTTGAGCCAGTTAACTCGAGAGGCTTTCCGTTATTCAGGCAAAAACTAGTGCACTGAACGTTACCGGTACTCCAGCAGTGAAAAAGTGAACTGACCCCCAATAGTTGGACACCAATTATTGGGGGTCTTTTTATGTCCAAA
>NZ_JAEFCE010000051.1:0-36375 GCF_016406055.1 Vibrio sp. IB15 | reverse complement strand
TCCACCCCTGCCACATTAAAAGGCTCTAGCAGAAATGCTAGAGCCTTTTTGCTTTTTACCGGTCTAAATTCCAGTCAATTATTCCCTCGTTCCGCTCATTCTGATGAGGGAATGTAAGTACTTACTTATCTCAGCCTCTTTTATTAATAGCCAAAGCACAAACTTCATTTCTTTATGAGAATTATTATCAATATTTTGTTACATTTTGGTCGTTACTACTAAAAGGCTGCAAATATGGATATCTCTCGTCGTAAATTTATTCAATCATCTCTCGCTATATCTGCACTCACAGTTCTCCCAGCTTGTTCTATGAAGCGATCGGTTGATGAGAAGGGAGGGTATGTTTATGACTTAACTGCTGAGCCTTCGACTGCTGAAATTGTACCTGGGTTTACTACTAACGTTTTGGGGTTCAATGGTCAGATCCCTGCGCCAACAATTCGTTGTCGACAGGGAGAAAAAGTTACGATCCGTTTCACCAATAAGCTGTCAGAGCCAACCACAATTCACTGGCATGGATTAAGAATCCCTATAGAAATGGACGGTGTGCCTTTCTTGAGTCAGCCACCAATTATGCCCGGTGAAACGTTCGTTTATGAGTTTACGCCACCGGATGCGGGTACGTTCTGGTATCACCCGCACATGAACAGCGTTAAACAACTTGGTATGGGCTTGGTCGGCCTAATTGTTGTTGAAGAGAGCGATCGAGTTCAATTCGATGAAGAGCATGCTTTGATGCTTAAACACTGGCATCTCGATAAACAAGGTCAGTGGAAAGATTTAATGGTCCCGCGTCTTAGCGCTCGTATGGGCACTCCAGGAGAGTGGAGTAGTGTTAATGGAGTACATGAGCCTACTTATCAGTTAAAGCAACACGCAACGACTAGGCTTCGTATCGCCAATGTCGATAATACAATCACCTATCCTATCGCTGTTGAAGGTGCTGAGGCATGGGTTATTGCTATAGATGGCAACCCAGTAGAGACACCTTACAAGTTGACTGAACATAAAATCGGTCCAGGTATGCGAGTTGACATAGGACTGATTGCTCCAAAGGCTGGCAAGCGAGTGAATGTTCTGCAAATGAAGGGACGTTTTCCTTTTTCCTTGTGTGAATTTGAAGTCGTAGATTCCACGCTCATAGAAGGCAAAGCACTTCCTTTGTTGCCTCTGAATCCAGTACCTAAGTTAGATCTCGCGAATGCAGAAGAGATCGATTTTGTGTTTGAGTGGGAAGGGGCGGTGTCGCCGGTTTCTAAAGATGGGAAATCCATGCCTAAGTTTTGGCTGACAAATAAAAGAGCCTGGGAAGGAATGAGTAAAGACAATATTCCGGACCCACTCGCTACATTAGAGTTAGGCAAAACCTATATATTCGATCTTAAGAATGTTACTCAATACCATCATCCAATCCATATTCATGGTCATACGTTTACGGTACTTGAGTTAGATGGCAAAAAAATTGAAGAACCTTTTCACACAGATACTGTGTTACTTGGAAAGAACGGTCGAGCTAAAGCAGCATTTGTGGCAGATAACCCCGGACGTTGGATGTATCACTGTCATGTGATTGAACATATGAAAACAGGACTGATGGGTTATATCGAAGTTAAGTGACACCTGTAACGTTTAATATTTGCGCATACATTCTTAGTTTCCACCCTCGCTTTTATCGGCGTTAAAGCTAGAATATAGGGATTATTGTTAGGGAGGATTCATGGGTCAGTTATCTATTCTTGGTTTTATCGCTATTGGTGGCGCTTTTGGTGCTTGTTCACGTTATCTGATTTCCGAGTTATGCGTAGTGATGTTTGGACGAGGTTTTCCTTATGGTACGCTAACTGTTAACGTGATTGGCTCTTTGATTATGGGATTACTGATCGCCGCGTTCGAAAATGAGATGGTTGCAACTGAACCCTGGAGACAGATTATTGGCTTGGGCTTCCTTGGTGCCTTGACTACATTCTCCACTTTTTCGATGGATAACGTGCTTCTTATGCAGCAAGGCGCATTTTTCAAGATGGGGCTTAATGTTCTGCTTAATGTAGTACTCAGTATTTCAGCCGCATGGATCGGCTTCCAACTTTTGATAAAGTCTTAAAACTTTCTTACGATTTGTTAACAACTCGGCTTGGTTTCTCCAAGCCGTTTTTATATACTCGATCGTACTTGTCGGAGTGCCATATGGCTGAGACCGTTAACTCGGGATCCGTTGAACCTGATCAGGCTAATACCTGCGAAGGGAACAAGAGTAGATATCTAACTAGAATCCCTCTAGAGATCTATCACCAGATCACAACTGTATTTCTTACCGTGATCCCTCTTGTAGCATCAATCCGTCAAGCATTTTTATCCCAATAAATAATGGCTAAAAGCCAAGGAAAAATGCTATGTCGAGTCGTAAACAAGCAAGACTGGAAGCGAAGAATTTCATCGATTCTTTATCAGTACAACCTTATCCAAATTCAAAGAAAGCTTACATCCAAGGTTCTCGAGAGGACATTCAAGTCCCAGTTCGAGAGATATCACTTGCTGATAGCCTTGTTGGTGGTACCAAAAAAGAGCCTGTATTTGAACCTAATGCACCTATTCACATCTATGACACCTCTGGTGTTTATACCGACCCAACGCACGAGATAGACCTTTATAACGGCCTTCCAAAGCTAAGAGAGCAGTGGATCGAAGAGCGTGGTGATACCGAGCTATTAGATGATGTTAGCTCTGTTTATACCAAAGAGCGCCTAGAGGACGAAACCTTAGACGAGCTTCGTTACGGAAACCTGCCTAGAATTCGTCGTGCGACTGACGATCAATGTGTGACTCAGTTGTACTATGCTCGTAAGGGGATTATTACCCCTGAGATGGAATACATTGCGATTCGCGAGAATATGGGGCGTCAGAAGTTCGCAGATGAGCAACTGAACCACCAACACCCTGGTCATAACTTTGGCGCAAACCTACCGAAAGAAATTACCCCTGAGTTCGTGCGTAAAGAGGTTGCTGAAGGTCGAGCAATTATCCCTTCAAACATCAACCACCCAGAATCAGAACCTATGATTATTGGCCGAAATTTCTTAGTTAAGGTGAACGCCAATATCGGTAACTCTTCTGTAAGCTCTTCGATTGAAGAAGAAGTTGAGAAGTTAGTTTGGTCAACCCGCTGGGGCGGCGATACAGTGATGGATTTGTCGACTGGTCGAAATATTCACGAAACACGAGAGTGGATTCTACGTAATAGCCCAGTGCCAATTGGTACTGTTCCTATGTACCAAGCACTTGAGAAAGTGAACGGTGTTGCTGAAGACCTTAACTGGGAAGTGATGCGTGACACCTTAATTGAGCAAGCAGAGCAGGGCGTCGACTACTTTACGATTCATGCTGGCTTGCTTCTTCGCTATGTCCCTATGACGGCTAAGCGTGTTACCGGAATTGTCTCTCGTGGCGGTTCTATCATTGCTAAATGGTGTCTTGCTCATCACCAAGAAAGCTTTCTATACACCCACTTCCGCGAGATTTGTGAGATCTGTGCGAAGTACGATGTAGCACTTTCATTAGGTGATGGCCTGCGTCCGGGCTCTATTGCTGATGCCAATGACGAGGCTCAATTTGCTGAACTTCGCACCTTAGGTGAACTGACGAAAGTGGCGTGGGAATATGACGTACAGGTGATAATTGAAGGCCCTGGACATGTACCAATGCACCTTATTAAAGAGAACATGGACGAGCAGTTAGAGCACTGCCATGAAGCGCCTTTCTATACATTAGGCCCGCTTACTACAGACATTGCCCCTGGTTTCGACCATATCACCTCTGGTATTGGTGCCGCGATGATCGGTTGGTATGGCTGTGCGATGCTTTGTTACGTGACCCCAAAAGAGCACTTAGGCTTGCCAAATAAAGAGGATGTTAAGACTGGCTTGATTACTTACAAGCTAGCGGCGCACGCTGCTGACTTGGCAAAAGGGCATCCAGGAGCACAAATCCGTGATAATGCGCTTTCAAAAGCGCGCTTTGAATTCCGTTGGGAAGACCAATTTAACTTAGCACTAGACCCTGATACAGCCCGTTCTTTCCATGATGAAACCTTGCCACAAGAATCAGGTAAGGTCGCACATTTCTGTTCTATGTGTGGACCTAAATTCTGTTCGATGAAGATTTCTCAGGAAGTGAGAGAGTATGCTAAAGACACAGAACAAGTAGCCTCTGATCAGGCTATCGAGATCAAGATGCTAGACAATCCGCTGGAAGGGATGCGTCAAAAATCACAAGAGTTCCGTGATACTGGCTCAGAGCTTTACCACCCAGCCGTTGGTGCGAAAGAAGCTCAACTAGAGGAATAATGACAGTGAAAATTCTGATCCCATCTCAATATATTGAGTTAACGGGAGAGGTTCAACACTGTCTATTGGTTGCTAAGCGACAAGGCTTAGCAACTGATGCAGTTGAGTTGGGTGTCAGCCCAACTCAATACTTCTCTATCGTTGATTCTCAACACTCACTTACTATTGGCTTTGCTTCTGATGTCGCATCAGTTGAAGCGGAGCAGCTAGGCTCACTTGACCATATTGTGATTTATGACGAGCCGTTATCGCTGGCAGATGTTCGCGATGCTTTAGCGCAATACCCTAATACGATATACGTTGGTGTAACCAATGACGCTGCCGTGTTAGATATTTGGTCACACTTAAACGCTAATCGAGCTATTAAAAGTATTAACCCCGATCATCAAGCCATAGATAGCCGCCATCACTTTGCGTGGTTACTAATGTTATTGGCTCTAGATTTTCCATTAGAAGACGCACTGGTTCTCGCACGCGCTGCGTCTAATGTTTCACGTGGAACATGGCCAAGCCACTACCAAGGGTTTCCAACTCCGGTTTTAGAAGACAAGAGTTTAGGCATTAGTGTTGGCTGGGCCCATCAAGGAACGTCACTTTCATTCCCTGATTTGACTAAGAAAAGCCTCGGGCTTTACCCAGTTGTCGATGATGTTGATTGGATTGAAAGGCTCCTTAAGCTTGGAATCAATACGGTACAACTGCGAATCAAGAACCCTCAGCAAGCTGACTTAGAGCAACAAGTCGCACGATCGATCGAACTTGGTCGAGAACATAACGCTCAGGTTTTTATCAATGACTATTGGCAACTTGCACTCAAACATGGCGCTTTTGGTGTTCACTTGGGACAAGAGGATATTGAAGAATCGAACCTTTCCCAACTGAGCCAAGCGGGTATTAAGATCGGCCTATCGACACATGGATACTATGAGTTGTTACGCATCGTTCAAATCAACCCAAGTTACATCGCGTTAGGACATATCTTCCCAACAACCACAAAACAGATGCCATCAAAGCCGCAAGGTCTAGTGCGTTTAGCTCTTTACCAGCAGCTTATCGATACCATTCCATACAGTGAAGTGCTTGTCGGTTATCCGACCGTGGCTATTGGTGGGATTGACCAATCGACGGCAGAGCAGGTATGGGATTGTGGTGTCTCGAGCCTCGCGGTAGTGCGTGCAATTACGTTGGCGGAAGATCCCAAAGCGGTTATTGAGTTTTTCGAAGCTCTTATGAATGGCAACTCTTCAACCTTTACTGAAGAGGTTCGTCAGGAGTTAAGCCATGCTGAGTGACTTTGAATTTGTACGCTATCAGCGCCAAATCGCACTGCCTGAAATTGGTGAACAAGGACAACGAAATCTACTAAACGGTCATGTGTTAGTTATTGGTTGTGGTGGTTTGGGGAATGCTGCGACTCTTTATCTAGCAGCGTCTGGCATCGGAAAAATCGTGTTGGTTGATGATGATTGTGTCGGCTCATCCAATCTACAACGACAGGTCGCGTTCAAAGAAAGCGATCTTGGTACAGCTAAAGTCGATGCATTGAAACTGCAACTGAGTGAGTTAAATGGTAGAAGCCAAGTTAGGACCATCAACAAGCGAATGGCCGAAAGCCAGTTAAAGCTTGAAGTGATGCTAGCTGATGTTGTGTTGGACTGTACCGACAACTTCGCCACACGCCAGCAAGTTAACCAAGCGTGTTTTGAGGCTAACACACCATTGATATCAGGCTCCGCAATTGGTTGGAAAGGTCAATTTATTGTCTTCGATTATCAAAACCAGCAGGGCTGTTACCACTGTCTTTTCCCGTTTGACCACCATCCACAAACAATGCGTTGTAGTGATAGTGGCATCATTGGGCCTGTCGTCGGGACTATAGGAAACCTCCAAGCTCTTGCTGCTATTCAGCACATTAGCAGTGGCGAGTTTCAAGTGGCGACACATCAGCTCAAGCTGTTCGACGGTAAGACTATGAACTGGCAAAACCTAATGGTCACGCAAGATATCGAATGTCCGGTGTGCAATTCGTCAGTGACCAATAATTTAGAAGAAGAAGCACTATGAGCAACATCACTATTTCAATAAACGAGCAACCAGAGCAGGTCGCGCAATCATCTTCTCTTGCAGATATTATTCATTCGCTTTCGCTACCTGACTTAGGGTGTGTATTCGCTATCAATAACACGGTTGTCCCGCGTAGCCAGTGGCAACAAACCATCGTCAATGAAGGCGATTCTATCTCTCTTTTTCAAGCTATTGCAGGGGGCTAACCATGTTAACCATCGCAGATAAAACATTCCAATCACGTCTGTTCACTGGCACAGGCAAGTTCGCCAACAAGCATTTGATGGCGAGTGCTATCGAAGCTTCAGGTTCTCAACTGGCAACCATGGCACTGAAGAGAGTCGATATTCGTTCTGAGCAAGACGATATTTTACAGCCCATTATTGATGCCGGCGTAAATCTACTTCCGAATACCTCTGGGGCTAAGAACGCGAAGGATGCCATCTTTGCTGCGCACTTGGCTCGCGAAGCTCTAGGCACAAATTGGCTCAAACTGGAAATTCACCCAGATCCAAAGTACTTGATGCCAGACCCAATTGAGACATTAAAAGCGGCTGAGCAACTGGTTAAAGATGGCTTTGTTGTGTTGCCATACTGTCATGCTGACCCAGTGTTGTGTAAACGATTGGAAGAGGTGGGTTGTGCTGCGGTTATGCCGTTAGGTGCGCCGATTGGGTCGAACAAAGGTATCGCTTCGGCGGACTTTTTAGAGATTATTATCGACCAAGCGAACGTCCCTGTGATTGTAGATGCGGGTATTGGTGCTCCATCACATGCGGCGCGTGCAATGGAGATGGGTGCTGACGCTGTGTTAGTTAATACTGCGATTGCTGCTTCTCAACAGCCAGTTGAAATGGCGATTGCCTTTAAGTTGGCAGTGGAAGCGGGGCGTATGGCTTACCTTGCAGGTCTCGCTGGTCAGGTATCTCATGCGGTTGCTTCCAGCCCGTTAACCTCATTCCTAGACGAGTAGTATTGCCATGACGTTTGTTGATCGATTTAAACAACTCAACTGGGATGACATTGGTATGTCGATCTTCAGTAAAACGGCAGAGGATGTTGAACGTGCTCTGAGTAAACCCAAACGCGACTTAGAAGACTTTAAGGCTTTGATCTCTCCAGCGGCAGAACCTTACTTAGAGCAGATGGCGCAACAATCGTTGGCACTCACACGCAAGCGATTCGGCAATACAATGTCGTTGTATATTCCATTGTACCTTTCAAACCTATGTGCGAATGCGTGCACGTATTGTGGCTTCTCAATGGAGAACCGTATTAAGCGTCGCACACTTACTTTGGATGAAATCGATGCTGAAAGTGCCGCTATCAAAAAGATGAAGTTTGATAGTGTACTGTTGGTGACTGGTGAACATGAAACCAAGGTCGGGATGAAGTACTTCCGTGAAGTGCTACCGAATATTAAGGCACAATTTAACCATCTTGCGATGGAAGTGCAGCCGCTTGATCAAGATGACTACGCAGAGCTTAAAACTCTCGGATTAGATGCGGTGATGGTTTACCAAGAAACCTATAGCCCAAGTACCTACGCGGAACACCACTTGCGTGGCAATAAAATGGATTTTGAATACCGGCTCGAAACGCCTGATCGTTTGGCAAAAGCGGGTATTGATAAGATAGGTATTGGTGCTTTGATTGGTTTGGAAGATTGGCGTACCGACTGTTTCTTCGTGGCCGCTCACTTAGATTATCTTGAGCGTACTTATTGGCAAACACGTTACTCGATTTCATTCCCACGTCTTCGTCCGTGTGAGGGTGGTTTGCAGCCTAAATCTATTATGAGTGATAAGCAGTTGGTACAACTTATCTGTGCCTATCGCTTATTAAACCCTGAAGTTGAGTTGTCTCTTTCGACTCGTGAGTCAGCAACGTTCCGCGATAACGTGTTGCCGTTAGGTATCACTAGCATGTCTGCCGCGTCAAAAACTCAACCTGGTGGTTATGCTTCAGGTGAGGAAGAGCTTGAGCAGTTCGAGATAAGTGATGAAAGAAGCGCAGCTGATGTCGAGGCTATGATTCGTCAACGTGGGTTTGACCCGGTATGGCGAGATTGGCATAGCGCTTACTCAGGCTAACTTGCAGCTTGGCTGATGTTCCACGTGAAACATCAGTGATGTGAAAGCGACAAATAAAAACGGCTACCTTTAGGTAGCCGTTTTCGTATCTAACTTAGCTAAACTGGTTTGACTAAGTTACCTATCTATTTAGGCATTAAGCGTGAGCTAGTGGCGTTGTTGCTTGGCGTAGCCACTCTAACGTATCACCTTCAACTAGTGGGCTAACATCGTTCCACACCTTTTGGTGGTAATCGTTTAGCCATGCAAGTTCCGGGCGTGTCAGTAGATCGACGTTGATGTTGCGCTTGTCGATAGGGCAACGTGTTAGCGACTCAAATGTTAGCACTGAGAAGTCACCTTGAGTTGGAAGCTCAACAACCAGCTCTAAGTTTTCGATACGGATACCAAATTCATCGGCACGGTAGTAACCCGGCTCATTTGATAACACCATACCTTCAACAAGAGGGACATCGATTAGCTTCTTAGAGATGCTTTGCGGACCTTCATGAACACTTAGGAAGTGGCCAACGCCGTGACCAGTACCGTGGTCATAGTCGAAGCCTTCTGCCCATAAGTGCTGGCGCGCTAGGATATCCAGTTGGAAACCACGAGTATCTTGTGGGAAGCGAGCGCGTGCAATACCGATGTGGCCCTTAAGTGCAAGAGTGAACTGTTGAATCATTTCTTCGCTTGGTTGGCCAATTGCGATAGTACGTGTGATGTCGGTTGTGCCATCTAGGTATTGACCGCCTGAATCGACTAGGTACAGAGTGTTCATCTCTAGCTGACCCGGCTCAGGCTGGTTCTCATGGTTGTAGTGACACATGGCTGCGTTTCCGCCTGCCGCTGAAATTGTGTCGAAACTTAGGTCCATTAGGGTTGGATCTTGCTCACGGAATGACTGTACTTTGTCTGCTAGTACCGCTTCGTTGTGCAGATTACCTTGCGCCACTTCTGCATCAATCCAAGATAGGAATTTTGCCATCGCCACGCCATCACGGATGTGACACGCTTTCATGCCGGCAATTTCTGTTTCGTTCTTCGCGGCTTTTGGCATTAGGCATGGGTCGGCTGCTTCAATGATATGAGCACCGGCGTTTTGGAGAACAAGCGTGTACCAAGCATTGCTTGTGCCTGAATCAACAGACACATTCTTACCTTCTAAAGATTGAAGGCGGGCTTCAAGCTCAGATGGGTGAGAAACACGAATACCATTACCAACGTGCGCTTCAAAGCCTGCAGGGATACGAACTGGGTCTAAGAAGAAATCGACACTTTCATCGGCGTGAATGATTGCATTAGATAACACAACCGGCAGACGAGATACGTCTAAACCACGAATGTTGAGTAACCAGCAGATTGAATCCAGCTCAGTAAGGATAGCGGCATCAGCGCCTTTGGCTTTTAGTAGGCTTGCAATTTCTGCGCGTTTGCTTTCACTTGATTGGCCTACGGCGTCGGTTGTCATTAGGCGAACATCAGATACTACAGGCTCAGGACGATCAGACCAAAGTTCATCAATTGAATTCGAAGATAGTGTTGTTAGTTCAACTTTCTCTGCCAGTTTAGCTTGAGCGCCTTTCAGCCAAGCCGCCGTATGCATGCGTGGGTCGAATGCAACTTTACTGCCTTGCGCTAGTGAATTGATGATCCAATCTAAAGCCGGTTCTTCAATAAGGTGGCGATACTCAAATAGCTCACCAGGTACTTGTTTACGAACCTGGACGGTATAGCGACCATCAACAAAAATAGCCGCGTTTTCGCGAGTGATAACAGCCGCACCTGCAGAGCCAGTGAAACCGGTTAGCCAGTGAAGTCGCTCGTTGTGAGCTGGAACGTATTCACCTAGGTACTCGTCTTCATGTGGAATGATAACAGCATCTAAGTGGTTTGCTTCAAGCCAAGCTCGAACCGCAGTAACGCGTTCCGCAGTGATATTGTGCATCTGTGTTTATCCTTATTGTTAGGGTCCTTGTTAACACTCACAGCCGATATACCTGTGAGGGGACTTATTAGGTCAATAAGCTAGCGCTTTTGTTCGTTTGCTGCAAACGCTGTACGCCATTTTTATCTGAGGTGCAGAGTTTTTTCTTTGATGATATCTCGCAACCAAGTTAAGGCTGGGTCGTTTTCTCTATCACGGTGCCAAAACAGAGTGTAAGCCATTGGTGGAAATTCCATTGGCAGAGGCACAACCACTAAGTCGAGCTGCTTCGCAACCAGATGAGTGAAGTGGCTTGGTGCGGTAAATACAAAGTCGGTGTAGGTACACAGGCTTGCGGCACTGTTGAAGTCGGGAACAGAAATAGCGATATCACGTTGATGACCAAGGTCGGCAAGTTTGTAGTCGAGTAACCAACGATCATTACCATCACACCTTACTTGAACATGACGTTGTGCCAGATAGGTTTCCAGATCCCATTGACCACTCAGAGCAGGGTGGTTGCGTCTCAATACACACATCTGTGCATCTCGGTAGATCTCTTGTTCGCAAATATCATCTGGCGGCAACATGGTTAAACGCGCGTCGTTGATGTCGATGTCTTTACCCGTGAGGCCGATATCGAGTTCACCAAGCTGTAATTTCTTAAAGGTTTGCTCCGTCCAAGCGTGAGTGTTGATATTTACCTTCGGTGCTTGGCGAAAAATCGCAGGTAAGAAGTGAGGAAGAATCAACGGGTAGACACTTTCAACCGCTGCAATGTGAAAACTGTGGTCACTGTTGTTGGGAATGAATGTCTCCGGTTGGGTAAGCACATCAAGTTGATTGATCAGTGTTTCCAACCGTGGCTTAAGGAACACTGCTTTTGGTGTCGGGCGTAGGCCGTGTGCACTTCGCGTAAAAAGAGGGTCATTAAATTGTTCGCGAAGTTTGGCCAATGATTTACTCACTGCTGACTGGCTCAGGCACAATCGATGTGCAGTGCGTGTAACACTCTGCTCTTCCATTAGCACCTGCAAGCAAACTAGTAGATTGAGGTCGAGGCGCGATAGTTTCTCGATATTCATGTGAGTTTCCTTATTGGAATAATGCTAATGATTATATGCCATTTTTGTTCATATCTTTAGTTGGTTATTATGCACCTAAATTAACTCATCCGGAGAATCTTGTGCCTTCTAACGCGCTTCCAACCCCTAGTAAACTGCAGGTTGCTTTATTGGCAATGCTGGTTCTTTTTAGCCCTTTGGCTATTGATATCTACCTGCCAGCTCTGCCACAGATTTCGACAGCGTTTCACGTGGAACATGCATTAGCACAAGATACGATCACTTGGTTTTTGTTTGCTATGGGTGTCGGCCAACTATTTGCCGGCCCTTTGGCGGATAAGCTAGGACGTCGAACCGTTGCATTGGGAGGTGTTAGTATCTATGCATTGAGTGCTTGCTTGGCGTGGGCAGCTCAATCGATTGATATGATGCTAATAGCTCGGCTGCTACAAGGCTTAGGAGCTTGTGCGACTTCTGTGGCAGCCTTTGCAACGGTTCGCGATCTATTTGGTCCAGAGAAGAGTGGCCGAATGATCAGCTACCTTAATGGCGCTATTTGCTTTATTCCTGCATTGGCACCGATTCTTGGCGCTTGGTTAACTCATCAATTTGGCTGGCGTTCGAACTTTAGCTTTATGACAGGCTTCGCTGTCGTTGTCGGTACTATCTTATTCTTCCGAATGAAAGAATCGAACCCGGCGATGGAAAAGGTAGCGGTGTTCAAACTAGAGCGCTACTGGTCTATATTGAAAACACCTTCATTCCTTTTTCACGCCACTTTGTGTTTGATGGCGATGGCTGTGATCCTCGCTTATGTAACCTCAGCACCGGTTGTATTGATGGAAAACCTCGGTTTGACTATGAAGGAATTTACTTTTTGGTTCAGTTTTAACGCGGTATTCAATATTGCCGCTGCGTTTACCGCACCAAAATTTATGGACCGTTTTGGGACTTATAAAACTCTTGTTATCGGTATTTTAATGCTCGGTCTAGCGGGTGTGATAATGTTGCTACTTGCTCGACAAAATAGCCCGATTGCTTTCATGTTTCCTATCTTCCTGTCATCTGTTGGCTTCGCTTGGGTTCTAGGTACATCTGCGGGAAAAGCATTGGAGCCATTCGGTGATCGTGCAGGGACTGCATCAGCTTTGATTGGTTTGTTTCAAATGAGTGGTTCTGGACTACTTGTTGGTACAGTGCAGCGTCTTGATTTAAATTCCCAAGAGATATTTGCATTACAAACATTCTTCTTTGCTCCAGCATTGTTAATCTTATTTAGTAAGGCAGGCAAGTCATGGCATGCAACATTTGCAAAAGCATAAGCAATAAGGGTAGCAAAATATACAAATGGCGGTTTGCGAAATGTTAAAACATGGTATATTGGTCATATATTGAAACGTAAGTCCCCAACGGAAAAATACTGTAATGTCATTAACAACCTATGAAATGGCGCGCGTCTTAGAACAAATGGAAGATGCACCTGAAAAGGTTATGTTTGGTAAATTGCTTAAAGAGCTAGGGAACCAAAGTGAAGAGCGTATTCGCAGTGCGGCAAAACAAGTTCCAATCGATACTTTACGAGATATCATCTACCAATTTCAGCGTGTGGTAGAGTCTCGTAAAGGTGAGCAAGTTCAGCTATTAGCAAAAGAGCTAGCAGAGCAAGGCATCTCGGCTGAAGAGCTTCAGGCTTTTCTAGAAAAGTAAGCTTACCCCAGTTAAAAAAGAAACCACTCAATTGAGTGGTTTTTTGCGTTTGGGGTTATCGATCTTTTAGTTAGCCTCTGAATTGCGCTTTCAAAACTCTATCTAATGAAAACGGTCCAGCACCCCATACGATGACGATAAGAATCATCAATCCCCAAAGTTGATGGTCGTAGAAGCCTTGGTCCCACAGTACTGGGTAAGACACGACAGCAATAATGTTGAAAACAAAAAGTGCGGCGGCCATCGGGCGTGTTAACAAACCAAGCGCTAAGAATACCGGTAGGATTAATTCAGCAGCTGTTCCCATATAGGCCGCTAATTCCCACGGTAATAGAGGCACCTGATATTCCAATTCGAACAAGTAGAGGGTGCTATCCCAGGTCGCTATCTTGGTCAGCCCAGAGTTGAAGAATACCCACGCCACCCAAAGGCGACAGAAAAGAAGCAGCACTGGGACGAAAAGTGCCTGAGATTTCTCAATCAAATTGTCGTATTGAGCCATCATGTTTGTGACTGTGTTGTTATCCATATTATGTCTCCAATTCATCATTGATTGAAAAACCTGAGATGACGTTGAGCGCCATGACAGCATTCAGATGTTGCAGTAGCGAAGGCGTTACTTCTCCGAGCGCTTTACCAGATTGAAGCTCAATGAGCAGTTGGTGGCACTCCTTGGTTAGGCTGTGGCTTTCGAGCTGTGAATTCTCGGCTCGGATTATTATTCCAAGCTCTGCGCGATTGATGTCTAACCCTTCCAGTTGCTGTTGGTCGATAGCGTGTTCAAGCGCTATTACGGCATAGTAAGAATCGAATAGCGTTATCGAACCCTTGATGTGGAAAACCAAGGCGCCTTGCCGCTCTTGTGGCACGGAAGCTAAACAGGAGAGTGGCTGTTGATGCGGGGGAGTTGCACATGCGAGTCTCGCTAAACTGTCCTTTTGCCATTCATAGCGTGCCACTTCACTAAGGTAAGGTGCAGCCTCTACAACTGAAGGAAAGGCTTGTATGGTTTGTTCGAAGTGCTCGCCATAACCACTGACATCTCCAGAGGTCGATGGATAACTAAGAACATGTTGACGCGCCATTTGTTGGAAGCACTCTTCACCAACTAACACCTCAGTCAGTGGGTAAGTCGCAGCGAGAACTTCGCTTAAGCTAATAACAAAGTTATTGCGGTAAATTTGAATGCGTTGCTGATCGCTAAAATGATCGCTCACGATGTCGCAGTGCTCACCGTCATTTTGATAGCGCAGGGCATTCGCAAACTCGGATTGAACATCCGCTAGGGAGTAGCTCATGAGGCGCGACTCCTTTGATTGTCATGTTGATACAGCTTTTCACTGGCTTTGGCAGCCTCTGCCAATAGAATTTGTGGCTCTGGAATATCTAAATCCCACTCAATCAAGGTATAGCGAGAGCCATGTTGCTCTATCCACTGAGTGTAAAGTTGCCACACTTCATCACAGACCGGTTTGCTGTGCGTGTCTATCCAAATCTCACCTTACTCGAGCTTCTTTTTGGTAAAACCTGCCAAGTGAATCTCTTCCACTTGGTTGGCTGGTATGCCATTTAGATACTCTTCACAGCTAAAGCCATGATTAAACGATGAGACGAAAATATTATTGAAATCGAGCAGTAGGCGACACTCGGTACGCTTTTGTACCTCAGCCAAAAACTCCCATTCTGGAATCGTTGAGTGCTTGAAGGCAAGGTAGCTTGATGGATTCTCAATTAACATAGGACGTTGCAAACTGTCTTGAACCTCGATGACGTTACGGCAGAAGACGTCCAACGCTTCTTCGGTATAAGGTAGTGGTAGCAGGTCATTGAAGTAGTGACCGCCAGTTTGGCTCCAACTCAAATGATCAGAAACCAAGAAAGGTTCGATATCATCAATAAGTGTTTTGAGTTGCAGTAAGTGCTGTTGGTTGATTCGTTCAACAGAACCAAGAGACAACCCTACACCATGACAGCTTATGTGGTGATGATTACGAATCTCTCGGAGTTGTTGGCGCTGTGAAGAATGGGGTAAGAAGTAGTTTTCGCTGTGAACCTCTAACCAACTTACCAAATCAGAATTCTGGCTGAAGAAATCTAAGTGCGGTGTTCTAAGGCCAACCCCTGCATTGGGGTGAAGAGTTTGAGTCACAACGATTCTCCTAATGGGTAGTGGAGGTGAGCTGGTATTCAGCTCACCATACTGAGTGGTTCAGTTATGCCCTCAGGCACTATGATGATTGAGTGCTACCACCAGTTAACTTGCCACATAGCCCTTTAGGAACAACCACGAATGCATCGGATTGGTTGTCTTCTTTTGCTGTACTAGCACATGAACTTGTTTTAGTTGCACAGTCATTTTGGCCAGCTTTTGATACGCCATAGCATTTTTCTTTCGCTGCTGCTTCCGCAGGTGCTGATGTAAGAACGGCACCGCCAAACGCTAGTACACTTGTGATTGCAGCTGTAACAGCAAGATTAGAATTTTTCATAGTCATTCCCTCTAGACTTAATAGTATTTACACATCGCAGGTTAATGAGTTGTTAACTTGCTTACTAAAAGGGATAGGAACAACCCGAAAATAATTTCACAGTATTATAATAATTATCAAAATAAGTGATAATTTAGCTATTAAGTGTTTGATTAGGTGATGTTATTTTTTGATGGTTTTTTCTTCTTAATATTCTAAACGCAGCCTAGTGTTTAGGTTATAATCAACTTTTATGTATAAATACCCAGTAGTGAGCATATCCAATGATAGATCCTTCGCTTTTACTCGATGGCCTAAACGACAAACAACGTGAGGCGGTCGCAGCACCTTTAGAAAACCTACTTATTCTGGCTGGTGCTGGTAGTGGTAAAACGCGAGTTTTGGTGCATCGTATCGCTTGGCTGCAGAGTGTCGAGCAAGCATCCCCGTTCTCTATAATGTCAGTAACCTTCACCAATAAAGCGGCGGCAGAGATGCGTGGTCGTATTGAAGAGTTGATGATGGGCAGCTCGTCAGGCATGTGGAACGGTACCTTCCATGGTATTTGTCACCGTATTCTGCGTGCTCACTACCTAGATGCAAAATTGCCAGAAGACTTCCAGATCATTGATTCCGATGATCAGATTCGTCTATTACGCCGCTTAATCAAAGCACAAAACCTCGATGAAAAGCAGTGGCCTGCTAAGCAAGCTTCGTGGTGGATCAACGGCAAGAAAGATGAAGGCCTGCGCCCGAACCACATTGATGCCTACCATGATCCAGTAACTCAAACATGGTTAAAGATTTACTCGGCTTATCAAGAAGCGTGTGACCGTGCTGGATTGGTGGACTTCGCGGAGATTTTGCTGAGATCACACGAGCTATTGCGCGACAAGAAACACATTCGTGAGCACTACCAAGCGCGCTTTAAGCATATTTTGGTCGACGAATTCCAAGATACCAACAACATCCAATATGCTTGGCTGCGTATGATGGCTGGCCCTGATTGTCGAGTGATGATCGTAGGTGATGATGATCAATCTATCTATGGCTGGCGTGGTGCAAAAATCGAGAATATTCAGAAGTTCTTGGACGAGTTCCCGGGCGCTTCAACCATTCGATTAGAGCAAAACTATCGTTCGACCAAAACCATCTTGCAAGCATCGAACGAGCTTATTTCAAACAACACTGAGCGAATGGGTAAAGAGTTGTGGACCGATGGTAACGATGGTGAGCCAATCTCCGTCTACTCAGCTTACAACGAGCTGGATGAAGCCCGCTTCACGGTAAGTAAGATTAAAGAGTGGCAAGAGAAAGGTGGTGCACTCGAAGATACAGCGATGCTTTATCGTAACAACGCCCAATCTCGTGTTCTTGAAGAAGCGCTAATTCAAGCAGGCTTACCATACCGAATCTACGGTGGTATGCGATTCTTCGAACGTCAGGAGATCAAAGATGCATTGAGCTACCTGCGTTTAATGGGTAACCGTAACGATGATGCCGCTTTTGAACGTGTGGTTAATACGCCAACACGTGGCTTGGGTGACAAGACTCTAGAGACGATTCGATTTGCAGCGCGTGACCGTGGTGCGACGATGTGGCAAGCGAGTATCGCTTTGTTGGAAGAACAAGTACTGCCAGGTCGTGCAGCGGGTGCCTTAAGCCGCTTTATCGAGTTAATTAATGCCCTTGAAGACGACACGTTAGAGCTGAATTTACATGAGCAAACTGACCATGTGATTAAATCTTCAGGTCTATTTGCGATGTACGAGCAAGAGAAAGGCGAGAAATCGAAAGCGCGTATTGAGAACTTGGAAGAATTGGTAACGGCAACTCGTCAGTTCGAGAAGCCAGAAGAAGCCGATGAGATGAGCATGCTAACAGCATTCTTAACGCACGCGGCTTTGGAAGCGGGTGAAGGTCAGGCTGATGAGTTTGATGATGCGGTTCAGCTTATGACTCTACACAGTGCTAAAGGTCTAGAGTTCCCAATGGTATTCATGGTGGGTGTCGAAGAAGGCATGTTCCCAAGCCAGATGTCTGCTGAAGAAGCGGGGCGCTTGGAAGAAGAGCGTCGCCTATGTTACGTAGGCATGACTCGTGCGATGGAGAAGCTGTACATCACTTACGCTGAGATGCGTCGCTTGTACGGGCAAGACAAATACCACAAACCATCACGCTTTATTCGTGAGTTGCCAGAAACCTGTTTGGATGAAGTTCGTATGAAAGCGCAGGTTAGTCGCCCTGCGAGCAGTGGTCGCTTTAGCCAAACTGCAGTCAAAGAGAACTTCAATGAGACAGGCTTTAGCTTAGGTTCTCGCGTGAAGCACCCTAAGTTTGGTGAAGGTACGATTATCAACTTCGAAGGAAGTGGTCCTCAGAGCCGAGTGCAAGTAGCGTTTAACGGTGAAGGCATTAAGTGGTTAGTAACGGCTTATGCGCGTTTAGAGCAGCTTTAACTTGTTACTTCGACATCTAATAACCGTTCATTATTGAAAACAAAAAGAGCAGCCAATGGCTGCTCTTTTTTATTGCGTATTGCTTTAAGCGATCACAATACATGACTGACTAGAAGAGAGTTTACAGTGCTGCAAGTGCCGCTTCGTAGTTTGGCTCTTCAGTGATCTCTGCAACCAACTCGCTGTGTGTTACCACACCTTTTTCATCAACAACAACAACCGCACGTGTTGTCAGGCCTGCTAGTGGGCCTTCAGCAATTGCTACGCCGTAGTCTGATGCGAACTCAGGTGAACGGAAAGTTGAAGCGTGTTGAACGCCTTTAATGCCTTCAAGCTCACAGAATCGACCCGCTGCAAATGGAAGGTCAGCAGAAATACAAACAACAACTGTGTTCTCAAGTTCAGCCGCTCTTGCGTTGAACGTACGTACGCTCGTTGCACAAGTTGCTGTGTCGATGCTTGGGAAGATGTTTAGAACCACTTTCTTGCCTGAGAGAGAAGCTAGAGTCAGTTCAGAAAGATCGCCTGCAGTTAGTGCAAAGCTTGGTGCCTGCTCGCCAGTTTGTGGGAATGTGCCAGATAGCGGTACAGCAGCGCCTTTGAAGGTAACGTGTGACATGGATTTGTCCTTAGTTTAGTTATGGTTATGAAACTGGTTGAGCATAGTAAGGCTTACGTTACTCGGAAGCGGTTAAGAAGTGAATGGTTTAAATGTCAGAATTGTAATTAAGTTGAAGCGTTTCTTAGATTCTAGGTGGGTCTAAAAGACTAATCGTTAAGAGACAGATAAAGAAAAACCCCGAGAGCTTGCGCTCATCGGGGTCTATAGTCTTACTCGCAGCAATCCGGCTACTAAGTGTGCTCCATGCATCAAATCCATGATAGTGTGCTGTTATCCTTCAGCGTATTCCTTTCGTCGCCTTCCTAGCGGTGTCCTTGATCTTATCCTGATCTGCCAACAATCCTCGTTAGCGCGCGTCACTTGTTCCTTGAGCGGTGTCCTTTACATCATCCTGATGTTCAGTCCTTTCCTCGTCCAGAGGTGTCCATTGTCTTTCCTTAGTAGCAACCATCCTAGTTACTATTGCGTCCATTCAATGTCCATTTCGCTATCCATGCCGATTATTCATCCTGAGTAATCGAATCTTCATCCTGAAGATAACCAAGTCCTTGGCGTTTCCTGTTCCGTGTCAGCATCCTTCCGACACCATCCATACTACCGATTCCTTATTTATCAGCAATGGTGCATAAGCGAATTTCTATATAATTATTTGAACGATAAATGTACGTTTTGTTTTATTTCAATTGGTTACGATATCTTAGTGCTTAAATTCGCAGTTAAATATCGATATTTACTCACTGCCTTGTGAGAGATCTCGCACAAAGCAGGGAGTAAAAAGGGAGTATTTACCCTTATTGGCCGATGGCTGCACCTTCTCGACGAGGGTCTGCTGCACCTTCTAGACCATCTTTTGTGATGCGAATGGCGTGTAAACCGGAGTTAAGATCGCGAATGTTAACTTCAAATCCCATCTTTTCGAGCTCAGGTTTAAAGTTTTCCGCCGATGTTCCTTTTTCCAGATCTAGCGTGCCGAAGCGGTTTAGGAAGTGCGGTTGGTTGATCGCTTGCTGGATATCCATGTCCCATTGGGTATGAGCAATGATCGCTTGTGCTACATAACCTATGATGCGGCTACCACCCGGAGAACCAATCGCCATGTAAGGCTTATCATCTTGCATGATGATAGTCGGTGCCATTGAAGAGCGGGGACGTTTACCTGGTTCAAGTCGGTTTGCGATAGGTTTGCCATCGTTGTGGGTCTTGAACGAGAAGTCGGTCAGCTCATTGTTCAGTAGGAAGCCTCTTACCATCAAGCGTGAGCCAAATGCATTCTCAATGGTGGTGGTCATCGACACGACATTGCCTTCGCTATCGACAATATTGAAGTGGCTGGTGGACGGCAGTTCAATAGATACATCTTGGCTGCGCAGCATTGCGTGATCCCACGGCGGGGTGCCTGAAGGCGCACTCTCTAGTGCTTTACCTGCGGTAATTAACTGGGCACGTTCCTGCAAATATTCAGTATTCACTAACCCTTGAGTTGGCATTGGTACGTAATCTTGGTCTGCCATGTACATACCGCGGTCTGCAAAGGCTAGGCGAGAAGCGTCCGCTAACACTTGCCAAGATCTCGCATCGTTTGGCCCCCAGGATTTGAGGTCAAACTGCTCTGTCATCGCTAAGATTTGTCCAACCGTTAATGCGCCTGAACTTGGTGGTCCCATGCCACAGATATCGTAGCTTTCATAAGCTGAACAAACCGGTTCACGTTGTTTGATTGAGTAGGTGTCGAAGTCTTTTTGTGCCAATACACCCGGATTACCTTTGGCAGTTTGTACCGTATTGATGATGTCGGCAGAAATCTCACCTTGGTAAAATGCCTTAGCACCATCCTTTGAAATTGCATTCAATGTTGCAGCGTATTCTGGGTTCTTAAGTAGTGTGCCTGCGGCTTTTGGGCTGCCATCGGCATTAAAGAAGTAAGCTTTGGTTGTGGCAAAACGGCTCAGTCGTTCTTGGTCATTTTCAATTAAGGTGGCCAAACGTGGGCTGATGGTAAAACCTTTCTCAGCCAGTTGAGCAATAGGTTTGATCAGCGATGCCCATTCTAACTTGCCGTATTTCTGGTGAGTGTCCCACAACAATTGCACTGTGCCCGGAGTAGCAACAGAGCGACCACCAACAACAGCATCATAAAACTTAAGCGGTTGACCGTTTTCGTCTTGGAACAGGCGTGGTGTTGCATCAAGTGGTGCGGTTTCACGACCGTCGTAGGTTTTAAGCTGTTTGTCTTTTCCATCAAAATAAACAAGGAAGGCGCCACCGCCAATACCGGATGACTGTGGCTCAACTAAGCCAAGCATCAGCTGCACAGCAACCATGGCATCAATTGCGTTACCACCACGAGCAAGTACATCGGCGCCAGCTTGGGTTGCCAGAGGGTTGGCCGCGGTAACCATCCAATCGTTAGCTTTTACGAGTTGCTTGGTTTCTAAACCACTACTTTGTTCGGGAGCGACGGAATCGGCAGCTTGATTTGCCCAACTGACGTGAGAGGCAAAAAGTAGGGTAGAAGTGGCGAGGGTTGTTAGTTTTGTTTTCCACTGCATGATCTTCTCCTTTTAATATGCAGAGCTAGATTGGCAGTGGAAAGATAAGATAGCCAGTGCGTTGTTAACGAATTGTAATCTTGATTCGAATTTAAGCGATTAAACCAGACAGCGACTGCCAAAGAATACTGACGCCAATAAGGCTGAATACAACACCACATAAGCCATCAATGTAGACTGTCGCTTCACTCAGTTTCTTTTGCAGTGCCTTCGTAGAAAGCATCCACGCTAATAGAGAGAACCAGAATAGTGATAGGCCGAATAGGATCAGCAGTGCAAACCCTTTCCCTGAAAGCGACATGTCGGCCGGTACCAAGCTCGACATCAAACTGATGAAGAACACTAACGCCTTTGGATTAAGAATATTGGTCGCAAAGCCTTTTGAAAATGCCTGACGCTTATTGGTCAGAATCAGGTCTTTCGAATTGACCGTGTCTGTCTCTTCTTCATGGTGGCTAATGAGCTGCCATGTTGCTTTTAATGCACCAAAACCTAGATACAGTAAGTAGCTGCCGCCAGCTAATTGCATGAGCGCAAAAAGAGTTGGGTGCTGGTGGACTAGGTAACTGATGCCCGTCAGGCTCAGTAATGAATGCAATAAGATCCCGCAAGAGAGTCCGAGAGCAATGTATAAGCCAGTTTGTCGCCCGTGGCGTGTTGCGTTTTGTACCACAAGTGCAAAGTCAGGGCCCGGGCTCATCAAAGCGATAAAGTGGATAGAGGCGAGGGTGACTAATATGGTGACTTCATTCATATCTGTTCCAATAACTGGGTTGTTCTGTTGAGAGTTGTTGAGCGCAGCTTACCGTGATTTCGATTCTCTCAATTGTAAATTATCAACACTTAGTTAATTTTCGATGGAGAAACACCAAATGCAGTCTTAAATGCCTTTGAGAAATGGGCTTGATCGTAGAAGCCCACTTGATGAGCGACCTCGGTTCCGCCGACACCTGATTTAATCAATCGCATGCCTTGCTCCATGCGTAAGCGACTTAACCATGCATAAGGGGTGATGCCCATTTTGTTCTTAAAGTGACGCTGAAATTGAGTTGTTGTCAGGTCACATAGCTCAGAAAGTTGCTCTAAGCGCACCGGTTGGTCGAGGTTTGCCATTAAATAGTCTTTGAGTGTATTCACCGATTGAGTACCAAGCTTCACCTGAGTTTTCGATCCAAACTGCGCGTAACGATCAACAATCGTCGAAAAACCTTCGAACGGCAGGCAATCTTGGGCGAGTTGACTGATATTTGGATTGATAAGTAGCCCATGAAGGTTACGTAATTGTAAAAAAGTCGCTTGATCGGAGAGGATCAACTCAGAAAAGCTCAAAGCGTGACCATTTGCGCTGTGATCGGCAAGATCGCCAAACCATTGAGGTGAGACAGAAAATACACTTACTTGGTAACCCGATTCGAGCTTTGAATGACCATCATGCAGCTCATCAGGTGGCATCATCACCACTTGTCCGGCGCCTGCGTGGTAACTCGTCCCTTTATAGACAAACTTCTGCTGCCCTTGGGTGATTAGGCCGATATGAAAGTCCAAATGATAGTGGCGCTGAAAGGCAAACTCTTGGTATTGAGCTTGGATCAGGCTGATATCTTGGCTAGATGTCGAGTAGTAGTGGACTTTATCCATGGTATAAAAAAGCTTGGTTAAATTATCATCAATTCAACCAAGCTTATCTCTGTATCTATAGATTGTCTTGTAAAAAACGATCAGTGTTAGCTTTTCGCTTGCTTACTCTTCTTGTTATTGCGCAGACCGTCGAAGCTGAAGATCACCAGTGCACCCCAAATGAAAGCAAAGGTAATCGCCTTATCCATGGTAAAGGCTTCACCGTAGATCAACACCGCAAGCAAGAACATCAAGCTAGGGCCAATGTATTGGAAGAAGCCCAGTGTCGAAAGCTTGAGTCTGGTTGCTGCTCCCGTGAAGCACAGCAGTGGCAGAGTGGTAATTACCCCCGCAGCGACCAGCAGTAAATTTAGCTGCATTGGATTCGCCAAAAAGTCTGACGTTGCTGTGTCTGCAATGAATAATAAGTAGATTGCCGCCGCTGGCAGCATCACTAAGGTCTCAATAAACAAGCCGGTCTGAGCTTCTAGATTCACTTTCTTACGTAACAAGCCGTAGAAACCAAAAGAAAAGGCCAGTGCGATAGCGACAACTGGAATCGAACCAAAGGCGATTAACTGGATAAGCACACCGATAGCCGCAAGCGCCACCGCACACCATTGAAGTTTTCTCAGACGTTCACCAAGGAAGAACATTCCAAGCAATACGTTAATCAAAGGGTTGATGTAGTAGCCGAGGCTGGCATCCAGCATATGATTGGCATTGACTGCCCAGATGAAGATCAGCCAGTTTGCACCCACCAAGAGAGAGGTTGCCACCAAAAACATCATTTTCGGTTTTGAAGTCAGAGTATCGCGCACTTTGCGCCAGCCACGACCAACGTGTAGCAGTAAAGCGAGTAGGAAAAAGGACCATACTACACGGTGGCTCAGGATCTCGAGAGGGGATACTTCACTGAGAGATTTGAAGTATATGGGAGCGATTCCCCACATGGTGTACGCGCCAATCGCAAGCAGTATTCCTTGGCGTGTGCGCTGTTGTTCGTCTTGTGTCATGTCACTTTCTCTGGCACGAAGTGCTTATTAATAGGATTTATATTGAGAGTTGGTCAGTATAGGAGCGTTAACCCTTTTCACCTAACAATTTGCGGTTTAATTCGCCAGCATTCCACTCTACAATGTGCGACTTGCTTGCCGATGCTGCATGCTGACTTTATACCTCGATTAGGAACCACAATGACCGCCACTCTGATTGCTGAGCAAACACCAACTCCCGCGAATGATGCGCAAAACATCCTCGAAGATGTATTTGGCTATCAAAGCTTTCGCGATGGTCAGCAAGAGGTCATTGATTTGGCTGTTCAAGGCCGAGATAGCTTGGTGATAATGCCGACGGGTGGTGGTAAATCTTTGTGTTACCAGATCCCGGCTTTAGTTCGTGAAGGGCTAACTTTGGTTATCTCACCGCTTATCTCGTTGATGAAAGACCAAGTCGATCAGTTGAAAGCCAATGGTGTAGCAGCGGAGTGCATTAACTCTTCCATGCCACGTGACCAGCTACTGAGTGTGTTTAATCGCATGAACTCAGGCCAGCTCAAGATGGTTTATGTATCACCAGAACGTGTGTTGATGCGTGATTTCATTGAACGCCTACAAGGTTTACCGCTTTCGATGATTGCGGTCGATGAGGCGCACTGTATCTCTCAATGGGGACACGACTTCCGCCCGGAATACGCGTCACTTGGTCAGCTTAAACAGTATTTCCCGCACGTTCCTTACATGGCGCTGACGGCAACGGCTGACGATGCAACGCGCAAAGATATTGTCTCGCGTCTACAGTTGGTGGAACCGCATACCTATTTGGGCAGCTTTGACCGTCCTAATATTCGCTACAACCTTGTTGAGAAACACAAACCAGTGTCTCAGGTGGTTCGCTACCTAGAAACTCAGAAGGGCAATTGTGGCATCATCTACTGTGGTAGCCGTAAAAAAGTCGAGATGGTCACCGAGAAGCTGTGCAACAACGGTATTCGTGCTGCGGGTTATCACGCGGGTATGGACACCGATGAGCGCGCTTACGTTCAAGAAGCCTTCCAACGCGATGATATTCAGATCGTTGTCGCGACGGTGGCGTTTGGTATGGGCATCAACAAACCTAATGTACGCTTTGTGGTTCACTTTGATATTCCACGCAACATCGAGTCTTACTATCAAGAGACTGGCCGAGCGGGTCGTGATGGCTTGCCTGCTGAAGCGATGATGCTGTTTGACCCTGCTGATATGGGGTGGCTGCGTCGTATGCTAGATGAAAAAGAAGAAGGTCCGCAAAAGCAGGTTGAGATGCACAAGCTGAATGCGATGAGTGCCTTTGCTGAAGCGCAAACTTGTCGTCGTCAGGTACTGCTTAACTACTTTGGCGAATATCGTGAGAAGCAATGTGGTAACTGCGATATCTGCTTAGATCCGCCAAAACACTTTGATGCGACCCAAGAGGCGCAGAAGGCGCTGTCTTGTGTGTACCGTGTGAATCAGTCGTTTGGTATGGGCTACGTCGTTGAAGTGATGCGTGGCATGCAGAACATCCGCGTGCGCGATAATGGTCACGATAAGCTCTCAACGTACGGTATTGGCCGCGACCACAGCCATGATTACTGGATCAGTATCTTCCGTCAGCTCATTCACAAAGGCTTGTTGTTCCAGAACATCACCCGTAACTCAACCTTGCAGTTAACTGAAGAGGCGCGTCCACTGCTACGAGGTGAGATGTCACTAGAGTTAGCGGTACCTCGTCTCGACACTGCGGTACGTAATGCTAAGTCAGATAAGCTAAGCAGCAAGAATTACGATAAAAAGCTATTTGCCAAACTGCGTAAGCTGCGTAAGTCGATTGCCGACGAAGATGGCTTACCCCCATACGTGGTATTCAGTGACGCAACATTGATTGATATGGCAGAAGTTCTGCCGACGTCTTACGGTGAAATGTTGGCGGTAAATGGTGTAGGCCAGCGTAAGCTCGACAAATACGCCGACCCATTTCTAGATTTGATTCAAGAACACATCACAACACACGGCTAATAACAGAGGTAATAAATGGAATTTGGTTTACGAGAGTATTTAGCAGAAGAAGGGCGCTTATTGGTGACAACACCGAGCTTTGACTTCGACTCTTACCCTGAAATTGGCGAACGCCTAGTGAACTTGCTATCGGCTACAGTTGTTGAAAAGCAGTGGGATGCAGACATGCACTCATGGCTGGTGGACTTTGAAGGGTGCCAGCTGTTCTTAAAATCTGAGCACTACAGTGAATCTGTGTGGTTTGAATCTCTTAGTCCAGAGGCGAGCCGTGAAGAGTTCGATTATCTAGCCGCTTTGTTCAAGCGTGGCTTCTAACGGTTAACATTGCCTCAAACTTGGTTTCTAGAAACCGAGCTTCAAACACCTTCTAGCAATAAAAATGAGAATAAACGTTTGCGTCTGTTCTCACCATTGCAGCTAAAATTGATTAATGTATAATCGCCCGCCGCTCAAAAGAGCAAATGATAGATACATTTTTCATTCACATTATTGGTAAGAGCTTTCTTTGTTTCGATAGAGAAATGACTCGATTTGGGTTCCCTCACCCCCAAACCAAACTAAAAAGGTACAGCATGAGTAACTTTACCCCTGCGCAACAGCGCAAAGCCCTAGCATTATTAGTCTTGTTCCATTTAGTGATTATTGCGTCAAGCAACTACTTGGTTCAGCTACCCTTTACCATCTTCGGTATGCATACCACTTGGGGCGCTTTCACTTTCCCATTTATCTTCTTAGCAACAGATCTGACCGTTCGCATTTTTGGTGCTCAGCTTGCTCGTAAAATCATTTTCTTAGTGATGTTGCCTGCACTCGCGGTTTCTTACTTCTTGTCGGTGGTGTTCTTTGAAGGGCAATTCCAAGGCTTTAGCCATCTGGGTGAATTCAACTTATTTGTAGCCCGTATCGCAGCCGCAAGCTTCATGGCTTACTTGCTTGGCCAAATCTTAGATGTTCATGTTTTCAACCGCTTGCGTCAGCTTAAGCAGTGGTGGATTGCGCCAACCTGTTCAACGCTTTTTGGTAATGCTATTGATACCATCGCATTCTTTGCGATCGCTTTCTACCAAAGCCCAGATCCATTCATGGCTGAACATTGGACTGAGATTGCACTGGTTGATTACGGTTTCAAACTTATCATCAGTCTAGGCTTGTTTGTTCCTATGTACGGCGTGCTTCTGAACTACATCGTTAAGAAGTTAACCGCTGTGAACCCTGACTTTAAAGCGACAGGTGTTAATGTGTGAGGATCAGATTAGAAAGGCATTAGTGCAAAGATAATAAACAGCCCAAGTTAGTAGACTAACTTGGGCTATTTTACTTTTAGTGTCAGATATTATTATACGAGGCATTCAATAGAAAGTGGCCAGCCAATGTCTGTTTGTCGATTCGATTCAATCTCTAGCTCTGCAGCGGTCAGCGGGTTGTCGGCTAGCCATTGCTTAGAGAGTGTTAGAGTCAGATTATTATCGTCAGCCGTTAGCGTAAACTCAGGCTCTAGCTCTGGGTTACGACGGTGCGTTAATAGAATCGCTAGGCGAAGAATGCGTAGGATACGTTTACTGCTTGTGCCTGATACTGCGTGTTGTTCCGGCAGTGACGTTAGTTGTTCACGGTAGCGTCGCGTTAATTCACCTAGGTAGTGTTTCTGGGCGCGGGTGAAACCGGGTAAATCTAGGTTCTGCAGTAGGTAAGCACTGTGTTCACCGCCTTTTTTGAAGTCGATGGTCAAACCGATTTCATGAAGTTTGGCTGCGGTTTGCAGTAGGACGCTGGCTTGAGGTTCTGACACCCAAGTTTCGCCGCCTGCCTGCTCTAACAGAGCCTGCGCTGCTGCTGCGACTTGGTCACCGTAGCTTACGTCCATCTGGTAGCGTGATTGAACGCTCTTGATGGTGCGAGCACGGATATCGTCTTGGCGAAGCTCATCAACCATTTCGTAGGCTAGGCCTTCACGAAGTGCGCCGCCAGCCAGCGTCATCGAATCGATTTCAAGCAACTCAAAGATAGCAATCAGAATAGAAAGACCGCTAGGGAACACTAAAGCGCGCTCTAGAGTTAACCCTTCTATTTCTAGCTCTTCTAAGCGCTCAGTAATCATCGCTTGTTTTTGTAAGCGTTTAAGCTTGGTATGAGTGATAACCTCATCCATGCCTTGCGCTAGCATGATTTCTTGCAGTGCTTGAACGGTACCACTGGCACCAACACACACATCCCAACCGATATCGGTGTAGCTCTCTAAGATAGGAGCTAAGGTAGACTTCGCTGCTTCAATCGCGTTGTCGAAGTTGGTTGCGGTTAATTGGCGATCTTTAAAGTGGCGCTCAAGCCATGTTACACAGCCCATTTTTAGGCTAGTCAGCGCTTTTGCTGAGAAACCTTCACCAATGATCATCTCGGTACTTGCGCCACCAATATCCACTACCAGTCGGCGGCCGCTGCCACCAGAAGTGTGTGCCACGCCTTTATAGATAGTCGCAGCTTCTTCTTCACCGGAGATAACATTGATGTCGTAGCCAAGGATCTGGTTCGCTTTCTCAAGAAAGATATCCACATTAGTCGCGGTACGTAGGGTCGCTGTACCAACAATGCGGATATTTTCTTTTGGAATGTCCTGTAGTCGCTCTGCAAAGAGACTCAAACAGTCCCAACCGCGCTGCATAGCTTCGGTACTAAGCGCATTATTTTCATCTAAGCCTGCAGCTAAACGCACTTTGCGCTTAATCTTAGCCATGGTTTGTACGCTGCCATCGATATGACGCACAACGAGCATATGAAAACTGTTCGACCCGAGGTCGATTGCAGCGTAAAGCGGGGGTGACACTGTTTGACTCATAAGCGACTAAGCTTCCTTGTTGTGACGCGGTTGGCGTGGGCGACGGTTCTGGTTTGGTTTACGGTTACCGTTGCGTGAGCCATTGTTGTTTGAGCGGCGTTGTTGCGGGTTACGTGTGCGTAAGCGCAATGGTGCTGGTAGATCTTCTAGCAGTGCAGAAGCGTCGTAGTCAGACACTGGGATCGCGTGCTCAATGTACTCTTCGATTGGTGGCAAATTGATTGCGTAATCTTCACAAGCAAAGCTGATCGAGTGACCACTTGCACCAGCACGACCTGTACGGCCGATACGGTGAACGTAATCTTCACAATCGTCTGGTAGATCGAAGTTGAATACGTGCGTTACTTGAGGAATGTGTAGGCCACGAGCAGCAACATCGGTTGCAACCAGTAGGTCAACATCACCTTGAGTGAATTGCTCAAGAATCTTTTCACGTTTCTTCTGTGGTACATCACCAGTCAGCAGACCAACACGGTGACCATCGGCAGCCAAATGGCCCCAAACTGATTCACACTTGTGCTTGGTGTTAGCGAAGATGATAGCGCGCTCTGGCCACTCTTCTTCTACTAGTGTCTGCAGCAGTGCCATCTTGTGTTCGTTAGAAGGGTAGAACAACTCTTCTTTAATACGGTGGCCTGTTTTACGCTCTGGCTCAACAACAACATGCTCTGGGTTATGCATGTGCTCGAAAGCCAACTCTTGTACACGGTAAGACAGAGTCGCAGAGAACAGCATGTTCAAACGATCTTTAGGCTCAGGCATACGACGGAACAAGAAGCGGATGTCTTTAATGAAGCCCAGATCGAACATACGGTCTGCTTCATCCAGCACGACTGCTTGAATGTGGTTAAGGTTAAATACCTTCTGCTTGTAGAAATCGATAATACGGCCAGTGGTACCAATTAAGATATCTACGCCTTCTTCGATCTTACCTAGCTGCTTGTCGTAGCTTTCGCCACCGTAAGCCAATGCTGCTTTGATACCAGTGCTTGCGACTAGGGATTCAGCATCGTTGTAGATCTGAATCGCGAGTTCGCGAGTAGGTGCCATAATAATCGCACGTGGCTGGTTAGGCTTGCGCCCTTCATGCTCAGGTGTTTTTAGTAGGTGGTTAAAAGTAGCAGTAAGAAACGCAAGCGTTTTACCAGTACCCGTTTGGGCCTGGCCTGCAATGTCTTGGCCGGTGAGCAGTACCGGGAGCGCCAAGGCTTGGATAGGGGTACAATAATCGAACCCTTTTTTCTCCAATCCTTCAATGACTTGCGGAAGTAAATCCAAGTCGGCGAACTTTTGCTCTGTGATATGCGTCTTTTTCATTGCTATAGAATATCAGCTTAAGCTTGCAATACGAAAGTAAATACATTCCAATAGGGCATCTATTTACTGGTTATCATCCAACCAGTTCTAAAAAATACATTGGAGTGGAAGATGAGTGATAAGATTTTGCAGCTAACTGATGACGGTTTTGAGAACGATGTGATCAACGCTGCAGGCCCTGTTCTTGTTGATTTTTGGGCAGAATGGTGTGGCCCTTGTAAGATGATTGCGCCGATTCTTGATGAAATCGCAGACGAGTACGAAGGCAAGCTCACTATCGGTAAACTTAATATCGACCAAAATGCTGGAACACCACCAAAGTTTGGTATTCGCGGCATTCCAACGCTTCTTCTTTTCAAAGATGGCGGCGTAGCAGCAACTAAAGTTGGTGCATTGTCTAAAACTCAACTTAAAGAGTTCCTAGACGCTAACCTATAATCAGGTGAGCATTTGATAAAGAAACCGTGCAGTTAACAAATGCACGGTTTTGTTTTTTCTAAGCTATGGACTAGTCTTAGTTTTAGTGCTAATTTATCGCACGTTAATTGAACGAATTTCTCTTCTTGGTCGATCCTGTGACCGAATCCCTCTTAACTAGAAAACAGATCTTATTTTGACTAAACAAGCATCCACCACAATGAATCTTACAGAACTGAAGAACAGACCTGTGTCTGAACTTGTTAAACTTGGCGAAAGCCTAGGCCTTGAAAACCTAGCTCGTCTAAGAAAACAGGACATTATCTTCGCTATCCTTAAAGCACATGCAAAAAGTGGTGAAGACATCTTCGGTGACGGTGTTCTTGAAATTCTGCAAGACGGTTTTGGTTTTCTTCGTAGTGCAGACAGCTCGTACTTAGCGGGTCCTGATGATATCTACGTATCACCAAGTCAGATTCGTCGTTTCAATCTACGTACTGGTGATTCAATTGCCGGAAAGATTCGCCCACCTAAAGATGGCGAACGTTACTTTGCTCTACTTAAAGTAAACACGGTAAACCACGACAAACCAGACAACGCTCGTAACAAAATCCTTTTTGAAAACCTTACCCCTCTACATGCTAACGAACGCATGGTTATGGAGCGTGGTAATGGTGCGACAGAAGATATCACAGCTCGTATTCTTGACCTTGCGTCTCCAATTGGTAAAGGTCAGCGTGGCTTGATTGTTGCACCGCCAAAAGCGGGTAAGACAATGCTTCTGCAAAACATCGCGCAAAGCATCGCTCACAACCACCCTGAGTGTGAACTAATGGTTCTACTTATCGATGAGCGTCCGGAAGAAGTAACAGAAATGCAGCGCCTAGTTAAAGGTGAAGTAGTTGCTTCTACATTCGATGAGCCAGCATCTCGCCACGTGCAAGTAGCAGAAATGGTTATCGAAAAAGCTAAGCGTCTTGTTGAACACAAGAAAGACGTGGTTATCCTTCTGGACTCAATCACTCGTCTAGCGCGTGCATACAACACGGTAGTACCTTCATCAGGTAAAGTACTAACTGGTGGTGTAGACGCAAACGCACTTCACCGTCCTAAGCGTTTCTTCGGTGCAGCTCGTAACGTTGAAGAAGGCGGTAGCTTAACTATCATCGCTACAGCACTGGTTGATACTGGTTCTAAGATGGATGAAGTTATCTACGAAGAATTCAAAGGTACAGGTAACATGGAACTGCACCTTAACCGTAAGATTGCTGAAAAGCGTGTATTCCCTGCGATTGATTTCAATCGCTCTGGTACTCGTCGTGAAGAGCTTCTTACTAAGAACGATGAACTACAGAAGATGTGGATCCTGCGTAAGATTGTTCACCCAATGGGCGAAATCGATGCAATGGAATTCCTTATCGACAAGCTAGCAATGACGAAAACGAACGATGAGTTCTTTGACGCTATGCGTCGTCAGTAATCTTGATTAGCTGATAGTTATTAGAAAGCGCTGCCCTCGGGTAGCGCTTTTTATTTGCATTTTGTAGCGACAGCTTGCAGAATGACCAAAAGTGTTACAAGGAAGTTAAAATGCAACATGGACTGTTGTCATCATTACTCTTGTCTACTTCACTGTTACTTTCACCGGTCGGCATCGTTAATGCCACCGAGATGTCTCCACATACAGTAGAGTCTTGGCTTGAGAATGATCAAGTAAAACTAAAAACTGCTGAATTGCTTGAGCTTGTCGTGCGTGATGAAGTGAATTCGTTACGCTTTGCACTTGAGCGCCTGACATTTCCCCAGCAAGAGGTGGCTCGTTACCAACTCTTGAAGAAGATAGAACAACAAAAAATCGTACTCACACCGAAGATGTCTATCTTTGTGGAGCAACAGCTCGCTATTACGCCAACCTACCAAGTATTAGAGCGTGGTGATGGCTATGAGTTTACGGTTCCAGCCTTTAATTATCCTTCGATAGCAAACCGCTTAATCAAACAATTCCGTGCTGATCAAAATACATTGGTGTTTGTGCTCGATGCAGAGAAACAGAACCTCAACCTCAAAGAGTGGCTAACTGGATCTGAGCATCAGGTCCAAACTCGAGAAGCGCTACTCATAAGAGAATTGGATAGCTTGTCGCCAGAGGCCGTGAATTACTTAGCAAAACAGCTAACGGAGTCACCGATAGTCAGCTGGTTACCCTCTACCGAAGTAGTGGTTCGATTAGCACAGGTGAGCGAAGACCAGGATGTTTATCAAATCCTCTGGAAGATGAAAGCCGATTATCATAGCCAAGCTGAGCTGGTTCGTCTCGCTGAGAGTAAATCCCCATTTGCCTTAGAGCAGGTGATGGCTGCAACGAAAAACCCAAGATTAAAAGAAGAAGCGATTACTTTGCTGACGAGAGTGAACCCACTTTCAGAAGAGGTGAAAGACTTTTTCGTTTCTCGCATGGCGATCGCCGATGATGCGCCATTGGTCGCTCGTGAGTTGGCAAAACAAGGGCACACCAACTGGCTACAAGACCTAGTGAATGATAACCCACAAGTCAAAAGTTCAGTGATACAGCAAGTGCTTCCGTAACTGGGTTTTACCTCTCAATAACCATACTAAAAAGGGGGATCTCACGATGCCCCTTTTTGATATACTGAGCGCAGAATAATCAGCATGTAGAAGTTCTATGAGTTTTAAAGATTTACGTGATTTTATCGACCATCTTGAAAGCATTGGTCAGTTGAAACGCATTTCTCACCCAGTCGACCCAGACTATGAAATGACCGAAATTAGCGACCGTACTCTACGTGCTGGTGGCCCGGCTCTTCTGTTCGAGAATCCGGTAGGTTATGACATGCCTGTTTTGACCAACCTATTTGGCACTCCCAATCGTGTTGCGATAGGCATGGGCCGCCAGGAAGTTAAAGAACTGCGCGAAGTGGGTAAGCTATTGGCTTACTTAAAAGAGCCAGAGCCGCCGAAAGGTTTTAAAGACGCGATTGATAAGTTACCTGTGTTCAAACAGGTATTGAACATGCCGGCTAAGCGTCTTCGTAAAGCAGCATGCCAACAAGTCGTGTGGCAAGGCGACGAGGTCGACCTAGATAAAATTCCAGTAATGAGCTGTTGGGCTGACGATGTCGCGCCACTACTTACTTGGGGTTTAACGGTTACCCGCGGCCCGAACAAGAAACGCCAAAACTTGGGCATCTACCGCCAACAAAAGATTGGTAAGAACAAAATTATCATGCGTTGGTTAGCTCACCGTGGTGGTGCGTTGGATCTACGTGACTGGGCTGAACAGAACCCAGGTACGCCGTTTCCAATATCTGTTGCGTTTGGCGCAGATCCTGCAACGATTCTTGGCGCGGTAACGCCAGTGCCAGATACCTTATCGGAATACGCGTTTGCTGGTCTGCTGCGTGGTAGCAAAACTGAAGTGGTTAAATCGATCAGTAATGACCTAGAAGTCCCAGCAAGTGCTGAAATCGTGATGGAAGGTTACATCGATCCGAATGAATTCGCTGACGAAGGGCCTTACGGCGATCACACTGGTTACTACAACGAGAAAGAAAAGCACAACGTGTTTACCATTACTCATGTAACCATGCGTGAGAACCCGATTTACCACAGTACATACACAGGTCGCCCGCCAGATGAACCTGCAGTATTGGGTGTTGCATTGAATGAAGTGTTTGTTCCTATTCTTCAAAAGCAATTTCCGGAGATAGAAGATTTCTATCTACCACCTGAAGGTTGTTCGTATCGAATGGCTGTGGTGACTATGAAGAAGCAATACCCAGGTCACGCTAAACGAGTGATGATGGGCGTATGGTCTTTCTTACGTCAATTCATGTACACCAAGTTTGTATTAGTGTGCGATGAGGATGTTAACGCTCGCGATTGGTCACAAGTTACGGCTGCGATGTGCAAACATATGGATCCGTCACGTGATACCTTGATGATAGAGAACACGCCAATTGATTCGTTGGACTTTGCATCACCGGTAGTTGGGTTAGGTTCTAAGATGGGCTTAGACATCACTAAGAAGTGGGATGCCGAGTTGGCATTGTCGCCTGATGTGCAATCTACCCCAGAAAGCAGTGATCATATCGAAGGTGGTTTAGCTGAATTAACCAAAGTTCATCCTGAAATTATTGATATTCACCTGCAGAACGATAATGCCAGCATGGTTGTGGTATCTATAGATAAACAAGCTGCAGGGAATGGTAAGAAAATCATGGAAGCGGTTTGGTCTCAATTTGATGAGAACAAGTTCGTTGTCGTCTGTGATGGTGATGTTAACGTGAGCGACTGGAACGACATCATCTGGGCGGTAACCACCAGGATGGATCCAGCTAGAGATACCTTATTCCTTCAGAACGAAATGGGGCACTCTAAAGTGGGACTCGATGCAACCAATAAGTGGGAAGGTGAGTGTTTGCGTGAGTGGGGCGTTCCAATCACAAAAGATCCTGAGCTGGTCAAAAAGATTGATAGCATCTGGGAACAACTAGGAATTTTATGAGCTACCAAGTAGTCTTGTACCCAGAAAACATCAGTTTCACCGTAGAAAAAGGGCAAACGGTCTTGGATGCTGCGCTCAACAGCGATATCTATTTCCCTAACCGTTGCCAAGTTGGCGCATGTGCTATGTGCATGTGCAAAAAATTAGAAGGCCAAGTGAGTTACCACCTTGAACCCATGCTCACAGAGAAAGAGCAGCAACAGGGTTGGATTTTCGCTTGCCAAGCATTTGCAGAAAGTAATTTAGTTCTAACCTTTGCCGATTAAGGGTTAGTGAGAGGAAGAACATGACTATTAAATGTAAAGTTAAGTCTATCGAGCCTTTGGCTTGTAACACTTACCAAATCCTGCTTCATCCAGAGACACCAGTTGCCTTTAAAGCTGGTCAGTACCTGATGGTTGAAATGGGTGAGAAAGATAAGCGTCCATTTTCAATTGCGAGCAGCCCTTGTCGCCATGAAGGTGAACTAGAACTACATATTGGTGCTGCTGAACACAATGCTTATGCATTAGAAGTGGTTGAAGCAATGAAAAAGGCACAAGCTGAAGATGGTGATATCGCGATTGATGCGCCACACGGTGATGCGTGGATTAAAGAAGAGAGTGAACGCCCTCTACTATTGATTGCTGGTGGTACGGGTTTTAGCTACGTACGTTCGATCCTGGATCACTGCATTGCACAAAACAGCAAGAAAGAGATTCACCTTTACTGGGGTGCAAAAGACGAGTGCCAGCTATACGCGAAAGAAGAGCTTGTCGATATTGCAGAAAAGCATAGCAATGTACATTTCGTACCTGTAGTAGAAGAGGCGCCGGAAGTTTGGCATGGCCAAACTGGTAATGTGCTTGAAGCTATTACACAAAGCTTCGAATCACTGGCTGATTTTGATATCTATATTGCAGGTCGCTTTGAAATGGCGGGCGCAGCAAGAGACCTATTTACACAAAATAAAGAAGCAAAGCGTGACCATATGTACGCAGATGCTTACGCGTTTATCTAATAATTCCTTTAGATTTAGTGCAAAAAGAGAGCAGAAATGCTCTCTTTTTTATATTTAGGTGAACTATTAGACACTTAACCTCTATTTATTCATTTTTTATGAAAAAGTAGTTGCTAAGCTGAAAGGGTTCCCTATAATGCGACCCCACTGAGACGGCAGGCGCCATAAGGCTTCAGCAATAATCAGTAAGACGGAAAGCGACAAAAAATTAATTTTCAAAAAGTGTTTGACACTGAATGTTAATTCGCTAGAATGGCCGTCCACTTCGAGAGGCCCCTTACTAAAAAGGAACGCTCAAGAAGTTAAGCTCTTTAACAATTTAAACCTATCAATCTGTGTGGGCACTCGTTGATGAATAT